>NZ_JBFUFR010000002.1:0-249139 GCF_056403315.1 Roseateles sp. P2_H4
GTGCTCCACCGGGTATTTCGAGTCGATCGGCAGCCAAACAGGCGTCTCGTCGGCGGCGCTCGGGATCCGGACGGCGAACTCCACCATCTCGTTGCTGTTGTTGCCGCCGGTCTTGAGGTTTCGCTGAAACTGGTCGGCAGTGAACAAGCTCTCGATGATGGCGCCCAGCTGCACCTCGCCCCAGGTCCCGCGCGTCCGCACATTGGTCATCACCTTCTTGAGGTCGCCAACGCTGCCGGCCAGTTGCTTCATCTCGCCCAGGCCTGCGTGCACCTGCTCAAGGCGCTCACCCACCAACTTGAAGGAGTCGCCCAGGCGCTGCTCCAGAGTGGCGTGAAGCTTCTCATCCACCGTGCGACGCATCTCCTCGAGCTTCTTACCGTTGTCATCCTGGATGGCGGCCAGGCGCTCATTCAACGTGACGCGCATCTGCTCGGAGCTTTGCTGGCTGGCCGTCGATACTGCCTGCAGCTTCTGGCTCACAGACTCCTGCAGCGTCGAGAACTGGTTGCGCATTTGGCTTCCGTTGCCCTCAAGCTGGTCCTTCATCGCGGACGACATCGTCTTCAGCTGCTCCAGAACGTCTGCTTTGAGAGACTCCAGCGTCTGGCGGGCCGCCAAGCTCAGCGCGTCGAAACGCTCTTGCATGCGCGTTTCGAAGGCCGTCGCGTTCTCTGCAGCGGCCAGACGAGACTTACCGGTCTCGTCCGCCAATGTGCGCAAGACGCCAGAAAGCTCTTCGCGGAAGGCAGCAAGCGTCTGAGTGGCTTCGGCTCGACCAGCGGCGGCTTCTTGGTTTGCCTGGCCAAGATGGGTCAACAGYGCCTGGCCGGACTCTTGCAGCCTGGCAGACAGGGCGGCCTGCAGGGCCTCGAACCGCACCGTGAGTGAGCCATCGAGGCTCGCCAGGCGCTGCTCAACCTTCGCCTCAAACTGGCCGAACGCATCTTTCAGCTCGGTGCGGGAACTCCGTGACTCTTCAAGAGCTTTGGCCATCTGCTCGTTGACCGCAGTCCGGCTGGCCTCAAGGCCCTGAGACGTCGCCTCCTGGAATTCGGTCAGCTTGCGGCCCAGGGCCTGCTCAAAGCTGGCAATGCGAGTCTCCAACCGTTCCTCGAACTTCTGGAAGGCCGCTTGAAGCTCCACGCGGCCGTTGCGAGACTCCTCCAGCGTACGCCCAAGCTGGTCGTCGAGCGCGTTGCGCGAGGCGGCGAAGCCGGCGGTCATCTCCTCCGTGAAGGCCTGGAGTCTTCGCTCAACGCTCTGGGCACCTCCTTCAAGCCTCCCCTGCCCTTCGACGACGCGAAGAACGTTCTGCTCCAAGAGAGACATTCGCGCGTTCAGCTCCGGGGGCATCTCCAGCTTCGGCTTGCGCAGCAGCAGCGCCATCCCTACCAAGAACGACAGCCCGGTCAAGGCCACCAGAACGTACAAAATCACTTGAGCATCAGCCATCTTTTCAGTCCGCAAGAGGGTCTCGAGGTCACGATCAAACGGATTTCGCGGCACCCACCGACGCAATCCAGCACAGGGTATTCACAAGGCCCATCTGCTCTGGCGTAGAGCACTTGATGGTCATCAAAGCCGGATTTGCGACAAGCACCGTCAAGCACTTCGCCCGCGACACCGCGACGTTCAGGCGGTTCTTGCTAAACAAGAATTCCATGAAGCGCGGCAGCTCGGCCTCGCTCGACGTCGTCATCGAGATGAGGACGACCTCGGCTTCCTGCCCCTGGAACTTGTCGACAGTCCCGACGCGGGCGTCTGCAGGCAGCGTGTCTCGCAGCAGGTTGACCTGCATGTTGTAGGGCGCCACGACGAGGATGTTTTCCGGCGTCATTGGGTGGACGCTGCCGTCGTCGGTGTAGCCTTGGCGCAGCAGGTCTTCGTAGAGCTGCTTGATGAGGGCTGCCTCCTCCGGACTCTGCTGGGAACACCCTTCATGGTCGACCGGCGCGAAAACGATCCCGGCTGGCTTGAGCAGCTCATGAGCGTCATCCCGAAGAACAAGCACCCTCTTCTCGTTCTTGGCCTCGGGCTCCAGGCGCGAATCGTAGACCGCGTCCGAGATAAAGCTGCAGACCGCCGGGTGCATGCGCCAGGTCGTCTCCAGAAAGATGCCGCGGTTCGGCGCGATCGTGGCCACGCCGTCCAGAAGATAGTCCAGGGACGAGTCGCCCGAGCGGCCTGGGTGGACGCCCTTGGTTGGCTGCGAGAGCTGCATCTGGTCGCCCAGCAGCACCAAGTTGTGGGCGCTGGTGCCCACGGCAATCAGGTTGGCCAAGGACACCTGGCCGGCTTCGTCGACGAAGAGATAGTCGAGGTACTGGTCAGCATCCGGCCTCGAGAACAGCCAGGCAGTGCCGGCGACCAGCTGGGCGCCGCAGGAAAATACCGTGTCGTTGTCATAGACGTTCTCAATGCCATCGCCAGGGTAGGCAGAGTCGTCGTCCTTGGACGACTTCTTGACCCCCTTGAACGACACGCCCTTCTTTGCGGCCACCTCCACAACCTTGTCCAAGAGGTGGTTGATGGGCCTGTGGGAGTTGGATGTGATGCCGACCTTCTTGCCAGCCGCGAGGAGCGCCACGATCACATGGGAACCGGTGTAGGTTTTCCCAGCGCCTGGCGGTCCTTGGACGAACAAGTAGCTGTTCTGCATGCCCATCACGACGGCCGTACAGGCCTCAACGGTGGCCTTGCCGACGATCATGGGCGCATCAGGCTGTTTGCCGGCAATGGACGGCACGTCGCGGCGCAGGACGCTTTCGAGTGCCGGGTACTTGTGGCTGTCGCCGATCACCGTGTCGGCGAAGCGAAAGAGCGCGTCTTGGATCGACTTGGTCTGGATAGGGCTGCCAGGCCCCAAGCTCAGGCGCTCGGGCGGACGCTCCTTTGACGGGCCAAACTTGATGCGCACCCGCCGCGCTTCGCCGTCCATCTCCAGCCTATCCAGACCTTCACCAGTATCGGCCCGCGTGATGCTGCTGCCGTCACGCAGCTTCGTCTCCTGGACGGGGTATAGGAACGTGTAGACCGTGGACTTCTTCACCGCCTCCGGCGGGAAGGCGGGATCCGCAACTAGGCCAGCCAGGCATTCCGGGTCTTCAAGCAGGTCATCCTCATCCAGTTCCATGCGCTGGAACATGGCCCAGTAGTCGGGCTTATCGGCCCGGCGGTGGAAGTCCAGGAGCTGATAGGTCAGCTCCCTTGCAGTCTGTTCAGCGGTCCAGGTCAGCCGGTCCTCGGGTAGCGGCTCGACCAAGGCTTGGCGATACGGGACGAGACGAGCCTCGGCATCTGTTAGCGGCTCTGAGGGCGAGGCCTTGCCAGCCGCGCTGCCGGTTGGAACGCGAGGCTCAGCCCATGGCAAATCCTTCGGCCGGAGCGTCAGCAGCCAATCTCGAAGCTCCTGCGTCGAGCGAACATCGTCCTCGTTGTACTTCTCGATGGAGTCCAGGAGCGCCTGCTCACCGGTTTCCTTCCAGCGCTCGTACCAGACGATGCTGGCGCCGGCGTTGGTGACCTCGCCCTCGCGGGCCTCAAGGTAAAAGTGCTCGATGTTCTTGATGGAGTAGCGGGGCTCCGAGACCATGATGCCTTCACGCACAACTTGGTAGAGATCCACAAGCACGCCGCGGCGCAGCCAGTTGTCCACTTCCGCCTCACGCGTAGCATGAAGCGTCATCAGCTTCTTGAGGGCGGTCTCCTCGTACTTGGCGTAGTGGTAGACGTGAGCACCCGGGTAGGCCTTCAGGCGAGCCACAACGAAGTCAACAAAGGCTTCGAAGGCAACGCACTCTTCCTGGCGGCTGTGGGCCCAGAAGCCCTTGAACTCCCACTTGCCGCCCGCGAAGAAGTACAGGCCAAACAGGTATTCCAGTCCGCCCTCTTCTAGAGGGTCTCCCTCCATGTCGAAGAACATGTCCCCTGCGTTCGGCTCGGGCATGCGCAGAAGGCCGCGGCCGGGTGCAGTCGGGAGCAGTTCAACGATTCCCTCGCCGGTCTGCCGGGCTTTGTCCTGCAGGTAGGCCTGGTGCCGCAGCTTCTCCAGCGTGCCGGCCTGGATCTTGGGAATCGGCGTCCCCTTGGCCAGCGCGCCGAGCTTGGCCATGGTGTCCACGCCAGCGGCTCGAAGCTTGATGATTTGTCCCCGCGCGATGTTGGCGACCTGGTTGAGGTGGTCGTCGTCCAACCAACGTTGCTTGCAAAGGTCAATCCACCCGCACAGGTCGCAGTGGTTGCAGGGATCCGGATAGGTCGACTTCCCTTCCGAAGCGATGCGAGCGAAAAAACGCTCGAGCAGCGCCTCGAAGTAGTGGGCGTAGTCGGCGCAACGATAGGTCTTCTGGGAGCGGTCTCCCAGGATGACGTGCATGTACATGGGGGCAACGCCCTGCACGACGGCCAGCAGCTTGGAGTAAAAGGACAGCTGCACCAGGAACTTTGCCTTGGACTTTCGCGAGAGCTTGGTGTCCGCGACCTCGTAGCTGTAGTCGCCCAAGGCAGACGACCGGGAGACCTTGATAAGGAAGTCTGCGTAGCCGGCCAACTCCCCTTGCAGCAGCGTGGCCTGAAAAATGACGTCGACACCAGCGCGCATCGCCGCCAGCGTGGCGGCCACCTTAGCCTCCAGGCTATCGTTACCTTGGGCGATATCAACGACGTTCAGCCCTTGGTCGCGAAGGTGCTGGACATAGGCGCCCTCGTGCTCATAGCCCTTCTGCTGGATGAGCTGGGTTGATTCGTCCGCCTCGGCCCGTTTCATCGGGGTATGCAGATTCTGCAAGTCGAGCGACGTGAGGTGCTCGCACTCGAGAAAGTTGACCAAATCGGTCGCGGCGTAAAGACGCCCTGAGCCTCGTTTCTGCACAGCCTCTCCCCTTGTAACCATTCTGTTACGAGGACCCCGCGCCGTCCACTAGGACCTGCGCGGAGACACCAACACCTTGCGCTGTGATCAGCGGATGGGGCATTGGTTCAAAGACAGCAGGTTGTCTGTGTAGCGCCCGTCTGCCACGGTGCGCAGGTACGGCAGCTTGCCGTTCTCCCGAACCACGACCACGTCCGCGCGCTTGCCGTTGATGGAGTCCTTGACGAAGTATGTGTGCGTCCGGCTGTCGATATCCGCGATCACTTGCGCACGTGGCAAGTACCAAGGGGCAGCCATGTTGCCCAGATGGGTGATGTGCTCATGGACGCTGTTGACGTTGGGCTTAGTGATACAGGTAACTTGGCGGTCAGCCATGATCAATCTCCGATGGATTCATTCGCGCCTTCGGGACCCGGAAGGCATCGGGTGGAAGCTCAGCAGCTCCGGCAAGGCTCAGTCACACGGGTTCAAAACCCGACGACCAAACTCGACCCGAGTACGGCGGGCTACGTCCTATTGGCCCAGCCCACCGGAAGCCGGGCCTACTTACCGTGCTCCTTGCGCACGCCCTTGAAGGGGGTGCCGTCCTTCTTCTGGTCCATGAAGCGGCCGGTGTCGGTGTCACGCTTCACCCAGGTGTCCGTGACGGGGTTGTGCGTCTGCGAACGGTCGCGGACAGCTCCACGACGAGCGTTGTCGCCAACAGGTGCGTTCTTAGCCACGGGGTACTCCTTAAACGTTGAGGGTGTGAGTCCAGCGCGGCAAGCCACTGCGGGAGAGGAACTCCACCAGGTGCTTGCTGCCGAAGAACTGGATCCGGCCACCGGAACTGAATGCCAGCGCCGACTGGTCGACTCGCAGGTTGTTCGCGCGCGCCCGTGCCGTCAGCTGCGCCAGTAGCTCGCCGTTCGCGCTAGTGGTGCCGCTGCTCGACCGCGCGTCGAACACCGCGAAATTGACATCGCCGCCGCCAACCGCAGGCTGCCGAAGATGCGCAAAATTGATCTGCATTCCCAACTCCATGCCCACGTGAAAGTGCAGGCATGGGCGAATTCTGTGAAGCCGCTAGATCACGGAATGACCTGGATAAAACCTCAGGCTATGAGTACAGATCTGCTGCGGCGCTCAACTGCTGCGCCACCCGTTGACGGAGCTCTGGCGGTGCCAAGACCTCGACGTCGGCACCGAACCGCAGCACGTCCGTGACCAGCTCCTGATCCTTGGAATACGGGACTTCCAAGTGGTAGCTACCGTCCGCCAGCCATTTGCTGGTTTGCTTCGAGTGCCAGCGCTCCAGAGAGACGTAGCGGGCACGAGCCGGACTAAATTTAAGGACAGCGCGCTTGTCGGCTTTGCCCGCATAGATGCCGTAGCCGCTCCGAAAGTGCTCGTCCAACTCTTCCTGGCTTACCTCGAAGGTGGGCTTCTCTGTTAGCTTCACTGCCTGGATCGCGTCCAAAGCGAACATGCGTAGCTCTTTGCGAAGGTGGCACCACGCATCCAGCAACCAGTTTTCGCGGTAGTGGACCAGCCTCACCGGCGATACCTCTCGCTCGGTCTCCTCGTTCTTGTCGCGGTTGAAGTAGCGCATCACCACCCGTTTCCGTTCGAGAACCGCCTGGGTCAACAGCTCGAAGTTCTTCACCTCGATGCGCCTGCCAGCAAAGTGGATGAGCTTGACGCGCTTCTTGATGTCCTTCGCGGCGGCCGAGGATTCACCAAGCAGGCTCTCAAGCTTTTGCTTCAACGGCTGAAGGTGGGACTCCAACAGCCCCGGCTCGACGCCGCTTACCAGGTGCTGCATTGCCAGGAGCGCATAGAGCTCACTAGCGTTGAACCACAGTCCGGGGAGCTCAAACCGCTTCCCGCCTGGTAGATCGCGGATTACCCATTTGTTTGCGTCGCGGTCAAAGTCGATTGGGCAGTCGATGCGATCACGAAGCACGGCGATATCGCGCTTGATCGTTGACAGCGACACCTCGAGCTCTTGCATAAGATCCTGCATCGTCGCGCCGCCTCTGTGGCGCACGATGCTCAGGATCTTGTGAATCCGCTCCGTGTTTTCCTTCTTTGCTCTTGACGGCATGCTTCCTCCTCATCGTGTGAACACGAAACCGCCACGCGGTCGGAGCTAGTACAGCAGCCGACGGCGTACGAAGCAACCTCTAGCGCGCACAACCAACGCACTGTTAGGTCAGAGCAACAGCGAAACGTTGGAATCGGCCGCCGCTTGCAGCCGCAGATCAGCCTTCACAGACGCGCCGACAGAAACTTGGCCCAGTTCACGATGCCACAGGAACGACCTGCGGGTCGTGGCGGAACCACTTGCACCGAGGGAATCGAACAGCGTCACCGACTGTCCTGAGGTTGGCCAAAGGTGCAAGGCGTCCTATCCACCGGCGTCGAGCAGCACGCTCCTTGCACCGGTCGCGCTTCTCGTACTGCTGCGACTGAGCGATTCCGCTCTCCCTTGTCCGCAGTGGCTGTGTTAGCTTGGCCTTCACAAGAGGCAGGGAGGACAGAATGGCAGACACAGGGGTTGGTGCGCCCGTCGGGGGCAAAGTTAGCGCACTCCTAGCTCACTCGGTGAGCTAGTGGCGGCAAACAATCGGCGCCACTGTGAGCACCCAAGACACCCTCGCTCTCTACGAAGACCTCCGTGCACGACGCGAGGAGCCAGCCTGGCACCTTCTCGCTGCGATGCAGTCTCCTGCGATTTGCACTTGCCTGCATGTCCTATTCCTGACCGAACGCACGCTACCCACGTCAGCCTTTCATGAGCGCTTGCACAAGCAGCTTGAGACTGTTCGCCGAGCGGGGGCTGATCTGCCCAAGGCAGCCAGCGAGTACGCCTCAGACTGGATTGCACTGGGCTGGCTCAGACGCAACTTTCCAGCCGGCGCTGCCGAGGAGATGGTGGAGCTAACCGCTCCTGCCGTTGATGCCATCCGGTACGTGCTTCGCCTGAGCCGTCCAAGGGCCACGGCCACGGAGAGCCGCCTTGCGTCCGTTGTCCAGCTCCTGCAGACGCTGGCTGAGGAGACAGATGCAAATCCTGAAACTCGCCTTGCTGGGCTGCAAGCAGAGAAGGAGCGCATCGAAGCAGAGATCGAGAGCGTGCGGGCGGGCAACGTCTCCCAGCTGACGGCGGCCAGCGCCGCCGAGCGAGCAAGGGAAATTCTTTCCCAGGCGGATGAACTGCTCGGTGACTTCGTCCGCGTCCAAGAACTGCTCACGACCATCAATCTGCAGCTTCGTCGCGAGCTCGTCGAGAACGATGGCGCCCGCGGAAACATCCTTCAGAGAATCTTTGATGGCATCGACGTTGTGAAGCAGACGGAGGCCGGCCGCGCGTTCGATGCCTTCTGGCGGCTGCTGACGAACCACGCCGCGTCATCCAAGTTCGAAGCCGCCCTCGCTCAGGTCTCTGAGCGTCCGTTCCTGGCAGCTCTGGAACCCTCTGAGCGCCGATCGCTGACCAAACTCAAGAACCGCATGGTCGAGGGCGCGGGCAACGTTCATTCGGTCCAGGCGAGCTTTGCCTCAAGCCTGCAATCGTTCGTCCGCAGCCGAGAGTTCAGGGAGCAGCGCCGACTCGTCTCCCTGCTTCGCTTGGCGCTGACCTCTGCAATCTCCCTTGCTGAGGAGGTCAGGCCAATGCAGAAGATTGACTTTCACCTGACCCGCACAAGCGCGGCCGTTCGTTCGGCGTCGCAGTGGGCGCTCCACGATCCTGCGGAACACGTCGTGGACGGAACCATGACCGAAATCGAGTCTAGCGATGCGCGCCTCGAAGACATTGAGGACCTTGTGCAGCGCTCCGAAATCGACATGCGCTCTCTCAAGCAGAACCTGCTGGCCATCCTGAGCCAGAGCGACGACTACGTCAGCATCGGCCAGGTGCTAGAGCAGTACCCAGCTGAGCAAGGTCTTGGTTCGGTGGTGGGCTACCTCCAGCTTGCCACCCGCCATGCCAGCCCGACCGAGCACCGCGAATTTGTGCGCTGGAAAGGCGGAGACGACGTCTGGCGTCGAGCGGATGCTCCGCTCTTCTACTTCTCGAAGGAGTGCATTGATGAGCTTCGCGAGTGAACCGTTGCGCGCCGACGGCCCACCCCTCCAACCCGCCGGTGAGATGGGCAACGGGCCGAGCCTGGCGGATGAAGCGGCGCCAGCCAACCTACCGTCGAACGTAGCGCACTGGATAGCTTCAGCAGGCGACGACGAGCCGGAGAAAGCGCCCACACCGTCCACCACCGTGCTCTTCAACGGGGACAAGGGCAGTTTGAGGTTGGACACGCGACGCTGCTTGGTCAACCTGCTGAACGGCCCGAGCATCGACGGTCGAAGGCAAGGCGCGCTATGGACAGTTCTGCTTCGCGATCGTGAGGCCATCGAGGCTTTTCTGCACAACATCTTCCTGGACCTTGTTGTGGACATCGGCCAACAGGTCGCGTTCATCAGGCAGGTCCCTGACGAAGGGGAGACAAGCATCCCCATCCTGCTGCGCCGGCAACAGCTGACTCTTATCGAGTCGGCCCTCGTCCTCTACCTACGGCAGCGGCTCACAGAGGCAGATTCAGCCAACGAACGCGCTGTCGTCTCTGGTCAAGAAATGAAGGAGCACCTCTCGCTCTTCGACCAGGCGCGAAACACCGACCTGGCGCGCTTCGACCGGCAAGCACAGGGGGCTGTCGACAAGTGCAAGAAGTTGAACTTCATCCGGCCGCTGAAATCCGGCGACGCGCGCTTTGAGGTGTCCCCGACGCTCAAGCTTTTGTTCACGTCAGAAGACATCCAAGCTTTGACGGCGACCTACGCGGCCCTGAAGAGCGCGCCCCCAGGGTCTTCCGAACTGACCATGGATGAAGCCGTCGCACGAGGCATCGCTGAGGGCGAAGGCGATGGTGAGGTCGATGGCGAAGCAGAAGACGATCAAACCGACATCCTGGAGTGACCATGAATGCTTCGCTTCCGCAAGAGTTCCCTTCATCCGACAGCGTGGGTCTCGGATCCAAATCTCGCCCGCCCGTCGATACGACGCGCCTCGAGCGCGAGCGTCAGGAGCAGTTTCGGCTTGTGCGAATCCAGAGTTTCAACTGGGGAACGTTCCACGGTCTGCTCAAGCTTGATGTCTCCGAGAAGGGGATGCTGTTCATCGGGCCTTCTGGCTCCGGAAAATCGACAATCTTCGACTCTCATGCAGCGCTGCTGACGCCGCCCCGCTGGTTGCACTACAACGTGGCCGCGCGCGAGAGCGAAAGCAAGCAGGACCGAAACGCCCTCACCTACCTGCGCGGTGTCTGGGGTGAACAAACGGCAGGCACAGGGGAAATCGCTCAACAGCAGCTGCGTCCTGGACCCACCTGGGCGGCGATTTCCGAGGTCTACCGAAACGGCCGCGACGAGACCGTCACCCTTGTCCACGTCTACTGGATCAAGGGCACATCCAACGAGCTTCGCCAGGTCGAGAAGCGCTACATCGTGGCTGACCGGTTGTTTGAGCTCTCGGAGCTGGAGTTCTTTCCGGAGTCTGGGTTCAACGTCCGCCGCTTCAAGGCCGACCTGGTCGACGCGTGGGATACCCCGGACTTCCCTGTCTACCAGGAGCGCATGCGCTCGCGTTTGGGCATCGAGACGGAAAACGCGCTCAAGCTTCTGCACAAGACCCAGTCCGCAAAGAACCTGGGCAGCCTGACCGACTTCTTGCGCGACTTCATGCTGGACGAGCCGAAGACGCATGAGATGGCCCAGGAGCTCGTGAGCCAGTTTGGTCGGCTGGAGAACGCTCACAACGAAGTCGTGTCCGCGGCGAGGCAAATTGCCACCCTGCTCCCAGCACGAGAGTTCAATCAAGAGCGCGAAACCAAGATCGCTGCGCGCAGCAGCCTTCAGGAAGCGCGCACAGGCATCGATCTTGTCGCGGCTGAGCTGCTTCATACGCTTCGCCTTGAGCGCAAGGAGTCGTTGGAGGCAAGGCGCCAAGCTGAGGAAGGTCGCGAGGCTCTCCGACAGCAGGAGGTCGATGCCGCCAGAACGACCCTGGAAGGACACAAGCAGCGCCGAGAAGGTCTTGGCGGTCAGCAGCTCACGACTCTGGAAACGAGCCAAAGAGCTGCTGAACAAGAGCAGGCCGATCGGTCGCAGCGCCACACCAAGGTGGCCGATGCGTGCAGGCATCTGGGCCTGACAATGCCGGTTCAGTCGGAGAAGTACGCCGAGCTAGCTTCCCAGGGGCGCCGAGAGCTACCTTCCGCACTTGCTGGGCAGGATGGGCTTTCGCAACAACGGCAGGATTTGGCCGTCCTGCAGCACGAACGCAAGAAAGAGCACGAGGCCGTTCTTGCCGAGATCGCCACGCTCGCTCGCAGACCCAGTTCAAAGATGGGGGCTGAGCTAAGCAACATGCGCAGGCGGATTACCGACGCGCTAGAGCTGGATGAGTCGGCCCTGCCCTTCGCTGGCGAACTCATTGAGGTCATGCCTGCCGAGAAGGGGTGGCAAGGCCCGATTGAGCGGGTTCTGAAGGGGTTTTCTCGCACGCTGCTGGTGCCTGAACACCTGTACCTGCCGGTATCCAAGTTCGTCAACGCGACGCACCTGCATGGGCGTCTCGTTTACCTACGTATGCTGCCCCACAACGGCCGGATGCCTGCACCGAAACCCGATGGTCTCTTCAGGAAGGTCGCGATATCGCAGGGCGACTTCCAACGATGGGTCCAGGATGAGCTGCTGCAGTACTTCGATGCCGAGCTCGTTGAAGGCCCCGAAGACTTGAACGGCGTCTCGTTTGGCATCACCCGTGGCGGCCTGTTCAAGGCTAACAACAAGCGGCATGAGAAGGATGACCGCTCGGCCGTCAACGACGCCCGCAACTGGGTTCTCGGAGCCGACAGCCGTGCAAAGGCGAAGGCCTATCAAGACCGCGAAGCGGAGCTCCGACTGGAGCTCGATACGGTGAAAGCTCAACTTCTTGAGCTGGACCGCAAGGAACAGGCACGAGTCACTCGAGCCCTGCATTGGCAGACGCTCGTGAATTTCAGCTGGGAAGAGATCGACCATGCAAGCTCGGCCCTGCGTGCGGCTGAGTTGGCAGCACAGATTAGGGACCTTCGCGCGAGCAGCCCAGACCTGGACATCCTTGAAGCCAAGATCAAGGAGGCCGGGGATGCCCTGAAGAAAGCCGAAGATGCCAAGAAGGCCCAAGACGAAAAGACCGCAGAGGTCCGGGTCAAGCTCAACATCCTGAAAGAAGCGATGGACAAGGCCGCTGCCTTTCCAACGATTGAGCCGACGCCGCTGCAGCGCACCACTGTGCACGCAAGGTTGGACGCCGGTGAACGCGATCCCACCATCGAGTCCATGTCGGAAGACATGCGCTACGTGGACAAGGTATTGGGCAAGGAGCTGGGCGAGCTGGACACCGAGATAACCAAGCTGCACCACAGGATTGAGCAGAAGTTTGCGGACTACAACAAGGAGTGGGAAGCCGAGGCCGAGGGTCTCGACCCCACGCTGGCCAGCTATGACGAGTACGACGCGAAACTGACCCGCCTTCAGGTCGATGACCTCCCTCGTTTTGAGGTCAGGTTCCGGGAGTTGCTGAGCGAACAAAGCAACCAGCATGTGGCCCTCCTGTCAAACCAGCTGGAGCAGGAACGCAAGGACATCTCTGACCGCATGGACACGGTGAACGAGAGCCTGGCGCGCGCCGAGTACAACAAGGGAACGCACCTGCTCATCGAAGTCGAAGAGCACACGCCGCCTCAGGCTCAAGAGCTAAAGGCAGATCTGCGTGCCGCCCTGAGCCAGTCTCTTGGCATGGACGACAAGGAAGCGGAAGCGCGGTTTCAGGCGATGAAGAAGTTGGTCAGGCGGCTTGCAAGTCAGGACCCACAGCAAGTCAGCTGGAGAAAGCTGGCGCTGGACGTGCGCCTACACGTTGAGTTCATCGCTCGCGAGCTGGATGAAGACGGCAGAGAAGTTCAAGTTCACCGGAGCGGCGCCGGCAAGTCGGGCGGCCAGCGGCAGAAATTGACGGCCACCTGCCTGGCCGCAGCCCTTCGCTACCAGCTAGGAGGCCCTGGCCGTCTCCTGCCGACCTTCGCCACCGTGTTTCTCGACGAGGCATTCGACAAAGCCGATGCGGACTTCACTGACGCGGCCATGAAGATTTTCAAGTCGTTCGGCTTCCAACTCATCATCGCCACACCTATCAAGTCGGTGATGACCATTGAGCCTTACGTGGGCGGCGCCGTCTACATCCACATCAAAGACCGCAAGCACTCTCGAGCGCTCGCCCTTCCCTACGACGTAGAGAGCGAGCGTATAGATTTCAGGTCGATCAACGGCTCCAGCGCGAACGATGAAAAGCCCTGAGGACGTCGCCCAATGGGTTCAGCAACGCTACCTGCGCCAGCGATGGCGTTGGCTTGATGGTCATGGCGTTTGGCCGCTGCAGGTGCCGCTCGGGCGGCCCACCCAGAAGATGGCGCTGGCAAGGCCCGATGCTGTAAAGACATGGTCTTCGGCTTGGGGAGCCTGGCGAGACACCCACTCCACCAACGGAGCCGGTGCGACAGGCCCAGCACTCCTCACCACCACCGTCGCGTGGAGCAGCGTTGGACCGCAAACTCTTCCAGAAGCGTTGAGCTTTCCGTCACCGGCATCCGTGGCGGAGCACTGCGGAGAAGGCGCCAAGTGGCGCCGCATCGTGCATCGGCGTGAGCTCATGCTCGAACGTTGGCCCGCGCTTGCCGTCTCCGGCTTCGGCCCCCACTACGAGAGCCTGGGCTCCTACGACGAGCATGATTTCTCTCGGCTGCTGGACCTCCTAGACTGGTTCATAGCCAACCCCAAGTCTGGGCTGTACCTGCGCCAGCTCCCTGTGACTGGCATTGACACCAAATGGGTCGACAGGCGCCGCAAAGGCATCGTGGCGGATTTGCTGAAGCGCATCACGCGACCATCGAGCATTCCAGCTGAACTACCGGACGACGAAGCCGGCAGTGAAGAGGCAAAACTGGAGGAGATGGGTTCAGACTTTTACGAGGTCTGCGGCCTGCGACGTCCCGCCACCAGGCTGCGCATGATCRTCCTGTGCCCCGCTCTGCGTGAACAGCTTGGCGGCCTCCGAGATGTCGAGTCGACCATAGAGGACTTGGCGCAGCTGAAGCTGAAGCCGGAACAACTGCTCGTCGTTGAGAACAGGGACACCGGCCTGTGCTTGCCGGACGTGCCAGGTGTCATAGCCATCATCAAGCTCGGCAACTCCGTGCCCCTCATTCAGCAATTGCCGTGGCTCAACCAGGTACCGGTGGTGTACTGGGGCGACATCGACACGTACGGTTATTCCATCTTGGCGTTGGCGCGTAAAACTCTTGGCCCTGTGCGTTCTGTGTTGATGGACGAAGCGACGTTGACCGCTCACCTCGATCGACTTGTTGCCGAAGGCGAGCAAGCAAAAGGCGTTGAACGCTCGCTCCTAAACGAAGCCGAGAAACAGGTCTATGAGGGCCTGATCGCTGGAACTTGGGGCGCATCAAGGCGCCTTGAGCAAGAGCGGTTGGAATGGCCCGTGGCACTGCAAGCGGTGCTTGAGGCACTCGCGGCGAGGTGAGCCCGGCGGCCCTGGCTTGGATACCGCAACGCGATTCCTCCGCATCCAGCGAAGAGGTCGATGAACTTGCCATCAGAGGTGCCTGGCGATTGCCAGCGCAACGGCTGAGCTCAAGATGATGGCCGGCAGCATCAAGAGAAGAAGGGCCAGGAGCGTCGGGAAGGCGCCGCGATCCTTCACCCGGTCCAGGATGAGAGCCTTTTTCTCTCGGCTTTCCAGCAGCGCTTTGATGACTTCGGCCATATCAGTCCCCTTGCTTTGGCCGCCAACAACCGGTCGACCTTGAGGACATTGTGGGCAAGGTCGCGTCGCGAACAAGGTGCTCAAAGCGGTGCGGATGGATCACATTGAATGGTCGTCGCCGGCGACAGCGAGCTAAGTACTTGATTCAACACAGATGCGGTGTATGGGAAGGCTAGCCAGCTGCCCTCCGTTTTGGAAGCAAGCGCCCAGCGCCTACGGGCTGTGTCTCCTCCTCGTAGCAGTTCGTGGGAGCCATTCAAGAGATCCGGGTGCCCTTGCGTAAGCCATTGTTTCCGTTGGGATCAGGAAGCCAAGCGGGCGCGCTTGGCGCTCGGGCGCTGGCGTGGAAGCGATGCCTGATATCGCTTCCGCTGTTCTGGGCCCTGGACGGCCCCCCGGAAGTGTCAGAAACACGAGGGTGCGCTTAAGCGTGATGTCGTAGCCGTAGCCGACGCCCGGCTAGGTTGATTCGCTTGGGGTCAYCCGTGCAGCCCTTCACCCCTGCAGGCTTGCCCTGGACGAGCTCGGCGGCGATAGCCCTAAAGGCCTGATGGCCAACGGGGCTCAAAACGTTAACCAAGTTCCCTAGCGACGACATTGCGAAGGCAACTTCGACTGCTGCAAGCCTCACATTCATGGAAAGCCCCGGTGCCGCTAGCCAGCCGAGCGGCTTGGTGGGAAATGCTTGTGAGAGGCTGCGATAGCTGCGGCGCCCGTTTGACCAAAGTACGTGTGCCTACATCGCCCCTTGATCAGCATGTATCTTCAGTGCCGCCTCGTGAACAACTGCTCCGCGCACCCAGGGACTACGCCTCGCGCTCTTCGAGCCAGTGACTGCCTTCACCAGCGACCTCGCAGCCGCTCTCGATGATGATCTCCGCGTCGCGGCGGTTCTCCGGCGTGTCCGGGAACCAAATGCCACCRTCTAGGGGCCTACCGTCCTCGGTCTCATGAAGACCTAAGAGCCAACGCACCCGTATCTCCTTCATGGCGTCCACTCCTTCTAGCTTCGCGCCGCTCCACATAGCGGTGCGCGCCCATCGCGGCGGCTGCAGAAGCGGTCGACCTGCTGCCCGCATCGGCATGTTTCAACGATCCATGCATGCCGTCAACGGGCGTTCGATGCCGAGCAAGGTAGCTAGGGAGATACCGTTTGAAGGCAAAGACGTGCGGTGGCTGGCCCTCCTTGACGACTGGCGCTACAACCCTTTCAGTTCACGCGCCAGCTTAGCGGCCAGCAGCTTCATCCACGAAATTCGCCGCCGCTCCAGCGAACAAGCTTGATGCTGGTGATTGTTCGAGCAGTCGACACGCTGCGAGCCTGCCCTCGCGGTGCGTCGATGTGATTCATGCATGTTCTCGCAAGGCAGGCGGCTCGGCACCGCCTATCCTTCGCTCTACTGCTAGCTGAATCTTCATCCGAAGGTTCCGACCACGAGACCACGAATGCATGACCTTCGCCTGCTCTCCCCGCTCGACTTCGAGGCACTGGTTCGCGATCTGCTGCAGGCAGAGTTCAACATCCTTCTGGAGAGCTTCGGTCCTGGGAAAGACGGCGGCATCGACTTCAGATACTCAAGGGACGGCCGGTCTACCGTCATTCAAGCCAAGCACTACGTGAACAGCACGGTGCGTAGTCTTGTCGCGTCCGCAAAGAAGGAAGCCGCGAAGGTCAGAAAGCTTCGTCCGTCCCGCTACATCTTAGCGACATCGCTATCCATCTCGGACGTTCAGAAGACCAAGATCCTGGATACGATGTCGGGTGTGCCCTTGAAGCGAGAGGACATATTCCATCAGGAGGACATCCTCAATCTGCTTGGTCGACACCCATCCGTCCTGAGGCGTCACTTCAAGCTATGGCTGACTAGCACGGAATCCCTCGAGCGCATCGTTCATGCGGGCATCTACAACCGCACGGACGCCGAGCTCGAGGTGGTGAAGGGCCAGATCTCTCGCTATGTGTACAACAAGAGTGTTTCTCAAGCGGAAGCCATTCTTGAGAAGCGAGGGTCGCTGATCATCAGCGGTCACCCGGGAGTCGGTAAAACCACGTTGATGCGAATGCTAATGTGCTTACACATTCAGCAGGAGTGGCAGGTATTCGTCGTCGAAGACTTGAAAGAGGCGATGGAAGTCTTCTCATCAGGTCAGAAGCGATTGGTCGTGTTCGATGACTTCCTTGGCCAGGTCAGCCTGAGCACCGAAACAGTCCGAGATGCCGACAAGAGCATCCATCGGTTCCTTGAGCGCGTGCAGCGGGCGAAGGACCTCCGGTTCATCCTGACCACTCGCGACTACCTCTTGGGCCAAGCCCAGCAGCAATCGGAGAGGCTGAACTCCCCTGAAGTCAAGTTGGACGAGCTTGTTCTTGATGTTGGCAAGTACACCAGGAGCATCCGTTCCCAGATCCTGTTCAACCACATCTACTTCTCAAACCTGACCATCGCTGAGAAGGTCAGTCTGCTCGAGGACGACTATTTCCTCGAAATCATTGACCATCGAAACTTCAGCCCTCGGCTGATCGACCACATCACTAGGTCCGACTACCTAGCACTTCAGTCTGAGTCCATTCGAGAGGTGGCGAAGAGCGTCCTCGCGAATCCATCTGTGCTTTGGAAGACCCCGTACGAGAGTCATCTGAGCCCCGATAGTCGCCTCGTCCTGCAGGCACTGTTTTTCGCAGATTTCTGGATGTCGGTTGACAAGCTTGAAGCATCGTTCTTCAGGCTTTGCTCGGAAGTCGGAGTGCCATCCATGCCTATCGAGCCGCTTCGGTTTCGCCGAGCAATGAAGCCGCTCGAAGGGTCTATGGTTTCCATCTCACGCGGCAGCGTTGACTTCAGCAACCCAGGCATCAAGGACTTCCTGAAATTGGTGATCCTTGATGATGGCCTGTTCTGGTCATTGCTGGCCCGGTTCGCAACGCTTGCGGAGGTGGGCGCCGCATACCGCTTCTACCGTCCGCTCAGCGAGAAGCTTGGAGCTGGAAAACAAGCGGCTCACAAATGGCTATCAGCATTGAACCGAGCTTTAGCCACCGACGCATCGCGGCCGATTCGCCTGCTTGAGCTTGCGATTCAAGTAACGGCGGGCTTTCCCGAGCATGACGACGGGTTGATCCCTTTGATTGACGACCTCGTTGCGAGAGTTCGTGCGGCTCCTCTCGACTCTTCCGACGAAACTGAGTTTCGTCATGCTTTAGAACACGCATTTCGGATGCGCACAGAGCAAAGAGAGCGGATCCCTAGTCTTGACGAGGTTCCCCAGCTCACCGCAGAGCTTCTACGACAGGAGGCGAGGTACCTGCGCCCCAGCGACATACAGGAGCTTGTGCGAGCAATCGAACAGGATGGCGGCCAGCCAGAACTCGCAGCTTCAGCGGGCCGCGACTCGCTTCAAGAGTGGCTGGCGGACTCCTTCGACGACGACTTGAGGGAGGTGGAGTCGACGTCTGAATTAAATCAGCTTCGCCAGGAAGTCGAGGTACTAGCGGAGCGATTCAGCATCGCGCTGACAGAGAATCAGAAGACGAGAATTGATCTACTCCATGCTGACCTTCAAGAGCGAGAGGAAGCTAGAGCGCCAGAGAGCTACAGCAGTGTCAAGGTGGCAAGCCCAGCCCCAGATTTCTCTGACGAGGAGGTCAGGTCACTGTTCTCAACGATTTCCACGTCTCCTGAGGTGCTGTAGCAGCCAGTGCTTGTTCGACGCACCAATGGCAGCGGCCCCTAGCGGGCAGCTTTGAAGCCCGCGCGCAGAATGTTGCGACCCGTCGGCCGCGATCAAAAGGAAGCCCAACAAGGGCGTCCTCGGGCGCGAGAGCGCGCTGTGAGGTTCTCTGGTATTCCGCCTTGAGTCCCTGCCCCTCGCGACCGAGGCCAGTTACTCGCTGGCTTAATCGGCGGCAGCAGCCGGCGCTGCCACATCGACCTTTGCGGCCTTCTTAGCGGCAACCTTCTTAGCGGGCTTGGCCACCTTCTTAGCAGCAGCGCGCTTCTTTGCAGGTGCCTTCGTCGCAGCTACCGCAGCTGCTTTGACTGGACGCGTGTTCTTGGCAACAACCTTCTTTGCTGCCGCTTTCTTAGCAGTCTTCGTGGCCGCTCGCTTGGCTGCTGCAGCCGGCGCGCTCTTTGCAGACGTCTTCAAGGCCACTTTGACGGCGGCATTCTTAGCGGGCTTAGCGCGAGTTTTCTCGACAGGCTTCGCGGCGGCTTCAGGCTGAGCGACCGTCGACCTCGGTGAAGATTTCTTGCTACCAAGGAGGAACTCATCGAGCGAGCGGCCCGCCGCCAATGCAGCGTGAATCCACTGCGGACGCTTGCCCATGCCGCCCCAAGAATTGCCCTGCTCGTCACCGTATTTGGCTGGCTTTGCGCCTGCCTTCTTCCCCGAGATCGCCTTAGGAGCCTTCGTGGACTTCGTTGCTGCCGTGCCAACGCTTTGCTCTGAAGAGGTCGCAGCTCCGTCGAAAAGATGACCTGCCGTCAAACCATGCTGCGCGATCTCTCTTTTGATTCGCGCAATCACCGTCGACTGAATCGAGTCAGCCTCTCGTTGCAGCCTGGCGATCTGTTCATTGATTTTCGCGAGGGACTTAGCCATGCAGTAGCTCCAGAAGTTTGCAGAGCGAGTCTAACGACAGAAGCGAGTCTCAGAATGTTGGGTTGAGAGCGCATCGGTTGAGTTACACCTTGCCATGGGACGGCTCACCAAAGACTCGGACGCCTTACCGCATGGCACACCGAGAAGCTGCGAACGACGAACTGCAGACGGCAGAATCGCGGGTATGGAAGCCTACTTGGTCAGTCCAGCCGCCGTGCGCGATATCTCGAAACTGCTTCTCGACGATAGCGGGCAGCTGCGCATCGTGTCGGCAGCCGACCTCGCGCAAACCTCTCCAGAAGAACGCCTGCTCTTCGGAGTGCAGTACGGCTACTACGGCTTCCCAACCGAGGAACTCTGTCAGTTCCTTTTTGAGCGCATCAACGGACGCGCGGCCATAGAAATCGGCTCGGGGCATGGATTGCTCGCGAAGGCTCTGGGCATCCCCGCGACCGACAACCGACAGCCGGAGGAACCTGCTATCAAAGAGCACTACCGGTTGATCGGCCAGCCAACCGTCCCCTATGGCGACAACGTCGAGAAGCTGGACGCCCATGAGGCAGTCGCGAAGTACCGTCCAAACGTGATCATCTCCTGTTGGGTGACCCATAGGCTTGATCCAGCGCGGCTCGACGCTGGTGGCAGCGCTACCGGCGTAGACGAGGCCGCCATCATTGCAGCCTGCGATGAATACATTTCGATTGGCAACGAGCACGTCCACTCCGGCAAGCCAATCTGGGCATTGCCTCACGAGAAGGTGACGCCTCCGTGGGTCTATTCGCGCGCGGTGAATGGAAGCAAAGACTACGTCGCCATCTGGCGTCGGACTGCATAGGCGGGGGGCCGAGCGATGGCATTGGTGATTCTCGGCAGCTCGAGGTGTCCGCTCTGTCGCAAGACCATCGACGAGGGCCAGGAGTTGGTCTCAACGACGCATTTCATCGAATCGCCTGGCCATCCGCTCTGGAAGTACTCGGACGCGGCGATGCACTACGGTTGCTTCCAGACCTGGGAGCAGCGGACGCTGTTCGTCGTTGAGTACAACCGGCTCTTTGGAAGCAGGATTTGGGGAAACGGCACGCGCCACCCTATGACTGACGATGGAACCATCACGACGGTGCAAGCCGCACACTTGGTTCATGCCACATGCTCAAGAGTGATCCTGCCAAGCTATATCTGTCTGGTTTAGCTACGCTACTGTCGGCCGGGTCAGCTCTCGCCGACGCCATTCAGTTCGGTGTCGCGTCCCGTTGCAACCAAGAGCACGMAGTCTTCGAGATCGTCGGCATGGTTGAGGCCAACGGAGTCATCGCGTTCGCCACTTCGGCGCCGGAAGACTTCACTCCCCTTGCGGTCGGACCTCGAGCTCTGTCGTGCAAGCTGCCGGGCGGCACGTTAAAGCATCACTCCGGATATTCGAGCCGTCCAACGGCGAGTGCAAGGGTGCTGGCTTTGCAAGCGTCGACAGCTTGTCGGTTGGCACAAAGCGTCTGCCGGTCAGCGGCCCCGGCATCTTCTTCAACTGGTCCTGCGGCAACCGACCAATGGTCGTGCGATTCACCGTGAAGGCAGCAGCGTCGAACGCGGTCGTTGAGCGCTGCACTTCTGCTGGATGGACCTGGGAGGATGAGTACTTGCCCGTAACGTGCGAGACCGAAGCCCTTGTCACACCAAGAAGGAAGGCAACTCCACCACTAGCGCCTCGCTAAGAGCTCCCGGCAGGCTTCTGGCGGACACTCTTCATGCCCTCCTGCGTTCAGGGCGCGCCACTACGAAACGTCTTATTCGTTCAATTCGGCCAAGAGGTAGGTCTCGACAGCCCCGGAAGGGGCCGACGCCATCTCTTCTGGCACCACGACTGGCTGTATCCCGAACATCTGAAAGACCATATGGTCTTCGGCCGTCACCTCTTGTGAAGGGAGAACTGCCGCGATCCGACATGCTCCGCTCCCACCACCAGGTCCTTGCCCAAGCCATTCAAGTAGTCGGTTGTCAGAGCGGTCCCAAAGCCGTGCGATGTCGAGACCGGGCGTTGCGACGACCTCAACGGCGCCAATAGTGTGGTCGAGGGCCCGGGGCTCATTCGTCGGCGTAGACGGGTTGGTCAAGGTTTGCTCCAATTTCGGTCGAACCAGTTTGAAAAGCGCAAAGTGCTCGGTCAAGAGCCTCTCAAGGACGCTTCACCGCTCTAGTGTGGCGCCTCGCAGGGCCCTTCTCAAAATGTGCGCATATACCTACCTGTGCGCAGTACTCGGGTATCAGGCGAGTTCCTTGACCGCAGGCGCGTGACGATCAAGAGTGGTTGCCACTACCCCATTTGCCACATGGCCAAGCAATGGTCGACAGCAGCCTCGGCGACTTCCAGCAACACATGCACTTTCGCGCGCAAGCCGAGAGCTTGCTGGGGGCGCGTGCATGGTCTCTCCTGCAGAGCTACGGCAAGCTGATGGCTGGACCTCACTCCGGGCACTACGTCAGTGCCCTCCCCGCACAGGACCAGCTGGGTATTGCCGAGCAACTGGTGGCCGGAAAGACGCTGTTCATCCACCTCATGCATCGGCATCGCTCTGGAAACTACGAGACGTCGTCGCTCGGGTGGCGTGACGGCCAGCTCGTGATGGTTTTTGCGGACCGCGAGCAACTCGCGTGAAGGTGAAGTGCCATCGCTCCCTACTCGATACCGGGCAGTTCCTGAAGGCTCGAAATGACCCGGGTTCGGCCGCCGTCGCGAAGTCGTCCCAGCTCGTCCTTCCAGGCGACAAAGTCGCCTCCACTGACGGGGAATCCCGCCGCTACCTCGCTCCACGTCTCTCGCGCGGCCCAGGCGGCCAGCTCGAATACGTGCTCCAGGTTGTCGAGTGCCACCTCTGCATCGCGTTCATCGCACTCGTCGACGATGTCGAACTGCCTCTTGACCGCATCAAGCATGTCTTCAAGGTCGGCCTCGTCGGCAATTACGCTCCGCGTGCAGATGTCCTGCGCCGCGCCCAGGACTGCCGAAAGCGGAAATGCCGAGTGGGCACCAAACGGCACAGAGCACAGCTTCACCCGCGCAGACGCCATGCCTACGGTCATGGAGATGTTGGCAGAGAGGCCGCCGCTGAAATCATCAAGGAACGCTGCGGTGACGAAAAGGCTGCCCAGATGACGTTGGAGGGCTTGCAGGTCTTTCATGGGCCGAGTGATGTTGTTGTCCATACCAAATGAAGGACCCCATGTTTATTCCAGACGCAACGGAACGACGGAGGGCTATGCAGCGCGCCAGTGACGACTACATGAGTCAGGCGCGAGGTGAACAGAACGTCGGCTCGGCCGCGGACCCCACCCATTTGGCCTTTCAGGCCGGGTACTTCGCGTTGCTTTCAGCCGTGAATGGGGAATCGCAAGCAACTTCCGATGACCACCCCAGCGCTGACCTAGCTCGTGAGGGTGCCGACCGGCTGTCGTTGAGCAGGGCTGACCAAAACCTGGCCGACCTTGGCGCGCGGAACTACTACGAGCCGACCAGCCTGGACTTCATAGCGTCGCAACAGGATTGGATTGACTGGGCAGAGCGCGTCCGGGCGGCGGCCCTTCTGTCTACCGGCCAGCGCTAGCAGCCGGAGGCGCGATGGAGCTGGACCTGCAGATGCCGCCTGAGCTGAAAGCCCAGGTTGAAGCGTTAGCTTCCCTGCTGGACCACCGGCGGGTTGGCCGAATGACGGTGTTCTCGTACGGCAGGCCCGGCGAGCCGACCTATTGGCTGGCCTACCTCTTCGTCGAGGGAACGCGGCACGTGTTGGGCACGCCAGACCTACGGCATCGCCCTCTGACGGAACAGCTAGACGACCTACTTCGTCAACTTTCTGCTTTTTCGGAGGGATAGCCGGGAGACGCTTGCTTCTGACGCCACGGACGTCTGGCCCGCCCAAGGCGGATAAACATCGGTTCCCTATACGCCTTGAGCGACGAGACGCCCTCGTCCCGATAGAGGAACCAAATGAACATCAACGACCTTCTCAACGGCCAAAAGCTGCCGTCAATGCCAATGCGGGCCTGGCTTTCTCAAGACGAGGGCCTTGAGCCCGACGTCACCGGTCCAATCTGGATACTCGAGGACTGCTGGGGGGCGAGCGAAAGCCAGCCACTCCTTACTGGAGCCAAGATTCGCGAGTTTCACTTAGGCGACATCGCTTGCCTCGCGGTCATTGGGCATGCTGTCACCTTGTACTCATCGTCGGGTAACGAAGACGAAGTTTCCGATGACGACGAGCGCACGTTCATCTACCTGCTGAACCCAGCAGACCCGTGCGTTTGGGATGCCATCGCCAGCTGGGAGGCGGCGCCTTTTCGACAAATGCGAATTCGCAGCGGGCGAGGCAGCCTCGCCACCACGCTCCAAGCAGACCTGGAACTTCTTGACGCGCGTAGCGCGAAGGACAACGAGCTCGACAGCGACCTCCTTGCTGGAGAGCTGCTCAAGCTGATGAAGGAGAGCCGCCTCGAAGAGGTGCTGCGAAACCAACTTGGCATCAAGCGACCGATGTATCTCGCGATTGTCGAGACGCCCATGCTGTGCAAGTCCTTGACACCACTTTCCGCTGAGGAGTTGGAGCAGGCACGGGCATACCGTGCCCACAAAAGCTGGGTAGCGCGCTTCGAGGAATGAATGCAGTACTCACTCGACCTCGGGCTGCCCGCCCCAGAGGCGGCCGTCAGTGACACGCGCTCTTTGCTTATCAAGGTAGACAAGCTCTTCTCAGGAGATGCTTGCGACGACGAAGGAGTGGCCTGCTTCTATGGTGCGGAGGTGCCGTTCGAGCTTGAGGATGACATGGCCGCTGCATGCGCTCTTGGCGCCTTTCACTCGACGTTCGTAGTGAACTGGGTCGAGAGCTTCAGGTTCACCGTACTCGACGCCGAGACTAAACGAGAACTGCAGCCTGATACAGGGGTCGACTGGGTCGCGCTCGGAAAGTCTTGCATCGACATCGAGCGGCTAGGCGTCGATGGCTGACAGCGACGTCAACGCGCAGGGCGTGCCGGGACGCAACCGCTGGCCGTGGCAGCTAGGACATTCGCATTGAATTCAAGAGGGCGGTCCGTTCGACCGCCCTTCTTTTTGCCCACTGGATTGAGTTCGCCCACCAGGCAGCGGTGGCTAAACCGAGCTCGCTTCAGGTTGGATGCAAACCCATCCAACCTTCACCCCCGCTCTCTCCCCAGCCTCAGCCAACCCAGCTTCCAAGCCGTTCTTGAAATGGTCCGGGGGCAAACAGCGCCTCCTGCCGCAGTTGCTGCCCCTGCTTCCACCCGGTCGCCGCCTCATCGAGCCATTCGTCGGAGCCGGCTCGGTCTTTCTAGGGGCCGACTACGACTACTACCTCATCAACGACGCCAACAGCGACCTCGTTGCGATGTGGGTCGCTGTGAAGCTCCGGCCGCGGGAGTTCGCCGAGCGCGCTGCAGCATTCTTCACGGAGGCATACCACACGCAAGAGGCCTACCTACAGGTTCGGGACGAGTTCAATACCCTGGTCGACCGATTCGAGCGCGCCGTGCGACTCCCCTATCTGAACAAGTTTGGGTTCAATGGGCTGTTTCGCGTCAATCGCTCGGGTGTCTTCAACACGCCCTACGGGCACCCTGCCAAGCTGCCGACGTTCCCTTGGGAGCAAGTCGAAGCAGCATCAAGAAAGCTCGACCGGTGCCTGGTGCTAAACGGTGGCTTCGCCGCAGCGATGGAGCACGCTGGAGTCGGCGACGTCGTCTACTGTGACCCGCCTTACCTGGACAGCGCCGACGGTACCAGCTTCACTGGCTACACCGCGCAGGCGTTTGGACGTCGAGAGCACGAGGACTTGATTGATAGCGCCATCATGGCCGTCAGTCGCGGCGCGCACGTGCTAATTTCAAACCATGACACTGACGAAGTCAGAAACCTCTATCGAGGTTGGCACATCGAGGCAGTCGAAGTGAACAGGAGCATCGCGTCGGAGTCGAGCCGCCGCGGCAAGGTCAAAGAGGTTGTCGCCCGCCTCCCGTTGCCTGCTATGCCATGACGCTCCATTCGTGCATGATCATGACCAAGGAGCTATTCCATGCGCTGGGGAAACTGCATTCGGGACTACATGTCTGCGGCCTTCTTGATGGCCACTGGCACTTTTATTCCTCAGGCATTAGCCCAATCTGCTGCGGACTTCCCTGGGGTCAAGATTGCTCCCAATTCTCCGCCGACGGCGCCCTTTCTGTTGCTGTCAGGCCCCTATACGCACGAACAACGCGGCGACCCGTTCATGGCCGTCGAAGCAGGGTTATGGGATGCGTTCGGCGACGGTGCGCCAAAGGTTTACGCAAAAGGGACGCTAGAGGAGCAATACGTATTCGCGCTGGCACGCTCAAGGTCGGAAGCAGAGCGATTCCTCCAGGCCGTGGAGATAAAGAACCCTGGCAAGTTCAAGTTTGACATTGAGGCCAACTGCTGGCCCACCCCATCTAAGACTCTGAAAGGGCTTGCGTTGGCCGCAAAGTGGGATACGGCGGCGATGCCCGCTTGCGTCGCCGAGAAGAAGTAGACGGCTGACGTGGGAGGATGGCTAGGACGAACCTGTCGTCGTGGCTTTTTCGCTCTCCACGTCGTCCCAAAGTGTGGTCTGCTGCCGGTCTGCTGGCTCAGTCCTGTAGCTCACCTCTTTGACAGCATGAACGCGCACTGAGCCGTCGATGAACTCGATTGGAGACTCTGTGTAGGCCCGCTGCAGCGCATCAAAGGTCCCCAGCAGGCTAGAGAACATCACGATGTTCTTGCCACCTGCGTTCTGCACTGAATCGAAGACGACCGCCTGGATGTTCTTGTGGACGGACAAATACTCCGCTAGGAACTGAGTGGCCAAGTACTCATGTTCCGCACCTGGCACCACCGGACGCCCCACGCGCTCCTGAAGGCTATGTAGAAGCGCTCTCATCGCGCGCCGGCGCTTGAACCTAGGGTCCCAGATACTGATAGACGCCCTACTCGCGAAGCTCAACGCCGGCATGTTCAAGAGTCGGATCGACTTGGCAATCGAGAACTTGCCGACGACAACCATCGAGCCAATGCTGGGTCGCAGCTCGGCAATCGCAGTCGCCTCATCAAAGGCTCCGTAAAACGCGGCGACCCGTTCCGGGTTCATCCGGCCGGTCTTGGCTCGCTCGGGCGGCGGGGCAAAGAGCTGTTGTGCCGGCGCCTTACACATTGCGTCTACTTCAACCTGACTAGTGGCAAGACGAGCCCGGAAAACTTCGCCGATGCGCTGAAGGTCGTTAGGCCCTCGCCCCTCCATGTCGAGCCGGTCGAGAGAATCGAACAACTCATCAAGGAACTCTCGCGCCCTTTTGTTGAAAAACCGCCCGCCTGAAGCCACCACTTCACGGTATTTTTGCCACTCCTCCTCCACCGTAGCAAGAGGAAGAGCAAGGCTCACCGCCGAATAGCGATTCGTGCTGGACCATGCATGGTCCGCCCCCTTCGCTCGACGAAGAGCGCCGAACGCGAGCAACTTCTTGTTGATTGCGCCGGCGACTCCGTCGTGCGCGTTTCGAAGGTTGGCTTCAACGAGCCCCTCCAAGGTTCTTGCTCGGTTGTAAGAGCTGAACTTGCTGCCGATGTTCTCACCAGGCCGGCGAACAACCTGGCGTGCGACCAAAGAGAGCGCCTTGTCGGCAAGCGCTGCAACAACGACGAGGTCGGCGACCAACTCGATGCTTCCGCAGAAGCTGCATCTGCGCGGGCCAGCGGGCACGTCCACCGCGGCGGCAAGGTAGATGTCACCAATGCAAGTCGGGCAGACAAGCTTTGCGCCGACCGGAGCCTTTGCCGCTGCTGTGGAACTCGCCATGAAGGTCCTCCCGGTGCCGTCCAAGCTGCAGCACCACCCGCCGGCATTTTTATGCCGTGTTAACGCGCCGACGAGTCCAGGTCACTTCCCTTCGGAACCGTGTCGGGAACAACAGAAGCGACATCCACGGTTGAACGCCCCAAGGCTCGCATCGCTTGCATAAAAAACATCATCGCAAACGTGCCGCGATAAAGCTTGTTCTTCAGCGAGGCCTCGGTCTCCTGAAGTCCGAGTGCCTGCATCCGCTTGGCCAACTGCGCAAGCGTCACCCCTTCCCGGGCGATTTCGGCCTTCAACAAACGAGACGCTGCATCCGCCCAATCAACGTTCAAAGCAAGGCTCCGCAAGCGACTTGCGCAAGTCGCCAAAAAATCCTAGAGTCTCGCCACGCAAGACTTTAGTACCGAATTTGAGACAAAAGTAGCTTTGGCGGCGACGTCTTCGTCCCCACTCCGCTGTAGATCTAAACAACCCAAGCTAGACGACCCAAGCACCTGAAGCGCGCTTCAGGACCAGGGCCGTAAGGCCGCGTCTTACCTGTGATTTTAGAGAGCGAAACATGACCAACCGACAGGACAACCCCAACTCGACAAGCCGGACTCCCATGCGGCCGCACCTGACCGTCGCACTTGACCGCCACACCAACCATATTGCCGCGCTTCACATCGGAAACGGGCCGGCCATGCCTGCTTTCCGGCCTGGAGCGGGTCCCGGCCAGGTGTTCGAAGTCGACAGCACCCAGCTGAACGTCTGGATGAAGCGCCAATGAAAAAGCGCATCAAGGGAGCCTGGACGCTCCGCAAGATTTCCACCCGCATCCGCAAGGGCTACGGTCAGGGCGAGCTATCGAGCTACATCCCATGGATTGGGGTCCGCGACCTCTCGTCCCGGGGCGTGTCGACCCGCATGTGGAGCCCCAAGACAGGCCGCACGATGCAGTTCCTGTCGAACATCGAACGCGACACCTTCCTCATCGCTGAGTTTCGAGAGGACTTTGTCGACTACTGGGAGCAGTGGCCACTGGAGCGCAACTGGACTCAATGGGGAGCGGCCAGGCTCGGCTACCGGCACCCCGTCTACCTCGGGACTCGCATCCCGGTGGTGATGACCGTCGACGGCGTGCTGACGCTTCGCAAGGGCAAACGCGTCACTCGCAAGGCTATCGACTGCAAGACTTCTGACGCCCTCACCGGACAACGCACGTTGGAAAAGCTGAACATCGTTCGCGCTACCTGCGAGCGTCTGCGCCTGCCTCACCTGGTCGTCACCGAAGAACAGACCCCGCGGCAGGTCGTCAAGAACATCCTGTGGGTGCGTATGGCAACGGTGAAATCGGGAGAACTTGAGCCGGTCAAGGGTGCCTTCGACATGTGGCCCATGCGCATGCACCGCCACCTCTTGCGTCACCGCAGCGAGCCCGAGTTTGCTTCACAGCCGCTGAACCGCTACTGCGGCTGGTTCGACAAGCACCACGGCCTGCCGGTGGGCTTGGGCCTGCGCTGCATGAAGCTGCTGATGTGGCAGCACTTGGTCGAGTTCGAACTCGTCGCTCCGGCGCCGGAGCAGACGCCTCTTCATGCGCTGACCGTTAAGGCAGTTCCGCAGCTCGCCCCCAAGCGTGAACTCACACCCGCCTGAGGACCCATTACATGCACGTTTACGACTTCCATTCCCGCCGCTATTACCGTGTCGTCGCCACTTTGAATTTAAGTGGCGCCCGGTGTCCAGTCGCGCAGGCTTTTGTCGTCTACCTGGCCGAAGCAGCGACGCACGACAAGCCACTGCTGGCCATCCCCGGTCATGGCTTTCGCGAGGCGCTGAATACCGGAGCTATCACCCTTGCGGAGTCAAAAGGGCGCCGTGGCCACGCCCCTCTTCAGTCCTTCGCCGCCATGCGTTGTGCCAGTACCGCGGCGCTAGACCGCGAGCGGGGTGAGCCGCGCATGACCTCGTATCCAGAGACATTCTTCGGGCTGGAGTCCTTTAGGGGCTCGGCAGAGAAGCATGGGCTGAATTCGTCGCTGCACGCCGCCGCAAAGCGCTTGCACGTCGCATCGAGGCGCGCCCGTGGCTGAGATTGCCAAAGGCGACCTCTTCCGGTCCGCCAGCGGCGGAACATTCCGCCTGCTCGACGTCACGGTCGTCCGCGGGAAGAAGATCGCGCACGTGTTCGGCATGGACGAGCCGAAGGCGCTTCCAAATCAATGGAAGTTCCACGAACTTGACGATGGGCTCGATGATGGAACCTATGTCAGGCTGCCCTCGCGCGGCCGCAAGGTCCACGTACGGGTCAAGGACGACTCGGCCGAAGGTTCAGAGCGAAAAAAGTCGCCGGCAGAAACTCTGCTTGAATGGCGCTGGGGACTCATCAAGCCACTGGTCCAAAACTCGGACGTCTACTTCAGGAAGAAGCGTGGCCCGCTGGTCGAGCAGCGTGCCAAGGAAACCGGCGCGTCGAAGCAGACCATCATGACGTGCCTGCGCCTGTATTGGCGCGGAGGCATGACTAAGGATGCGCTTCTCGGCAGCTACGCCAGCTGCGGGACACCGAAGAACTCTGACGCTGCCTCGCAGCAGGCCGCGCGCGGCCGCGACCCTCGCAACTCTCGCTACGAGAAGTTCCAGTGGAAGGACGAGGCGCAAAAGAAGAAGGTCCTGGCAACGGCCAAGCGTTTTTTCAAGAAAAGGAAGACCAATACCCGCCACTTCGTCTACCGCCGTGTTGTGGCAACTCACTTCAGCGTCAAAGACGCGAAAGGAAAAAAGGTCCAGCGCCCGTTGGGCGAGCGTCCCACCCGCGCGCAGGTGCTGTACCTGCTGGACAAACACCTGACTCTTGAGACCGTCTTGCGCCGCAAGCTCGGCGACGACAACTTCGAGAACAACGTCAAGCCAAAGACCGGTTCAGCTCGCGACTATGCCAACGGCATTGGCCAGTACTTTGAGATTGACTCGACCATCCCTGACATTTGGATTTGCGCTGACGACGACCGGTCGGTCGTAATTGGCAAGGCAACCCTGTACCTCATCGTTGATGTTTTCAGCCGCCTCATCGTCGGCTTCCACCTGACCCTTGACGCGCCGTCGTGGTCTGGTGCGATGGAAGCAATGATGTCGCTCGTTGAGGACAAAGAGGAACTCTGTAAACGATGGGGTTGGGAGTACCGCCCCGAGGATTGGGTTGCGCACGGCTCATGGCCCCAAGCCTTCCGTGCCGACCGCGGCACGGAGATGCTTGGCTACGACAGCGACGCCGTAGCCGACGGTGTAGAGACCGCAGTCCAAAACCTTCCTTCGCGGAGGGCGGCTCTGAAGGGCTCCGTCGAATGCAGTTTCAAGGTGGTTCAGATTCCTCTTAAGGACCACGCTGGCGGACACACGCCCTCGGCCGACCAAGGAAAGCGCCAGACGGACGACTACAAAGGCGAAGCGACGCGCACATTGAAGGAGGCTGCGCAAGAGCTGCTTTCCGGCGTACGACTTAACAACCACAAGGTTCACACCGGCATCGAGTTGCCCGCAGCGGACGTCTACAAGGGTGAGCAGCCAATCCCGACACGCCTATGGCAGCGGGACTACGAAGAACGCGCCGGGATGCTCACGCGATTCGACCCTGAGGACCTTCGCTTCAAGCTGCTCCCAAGCGACGACAAGTTCACGGTCACCAGTTCGGGTGTCTTCTATAAGGGCCTGCTCTGGGTTCCAGAGAAGTCGCAAAAGACGAAGTGGCTGCTACCTGCAGCTCGCGAAGTCTACAAAGTCCGGGCGTCGTTCCATCGTAACCTGGTGGACCGCATCTACGTCCATGACCGCAAGGACCCATCCAAGTGGACCACGATGACTTTGTCAGATGGCAGCTTGATTCACGTGGGAAAGTCCTTCGCCGAGCTCGAGCACGTCAAGGATGCACTTCTCACGCTGCAGGACCTGGCTGCCGAACACAACCTCGCGCTGGAGATTCACGCCGACGAAGAGTCCATCGCTCGAGAGAAAGCGGCTCGCAAGCTCACGCAGGCCGCTGTCTATAAGGCCGGTCACAAATCGCGGACCAACGGCGCGGTCGAGAAGCGTGAAGCCCAGGCGAAGCAGGCGCGCATGCAGACCAAGGTCCTTGCGTCTACCGCTGACGACGCTCTGATGGCCGCGCCCTCTCGCCCCGCGGGGCCGGATGGCCCGCGCAGCCCCATTTCCCCGTCCATCAAATCAAGCTCGGCTTCCGCCAGCAACCAAGGCCTGCAGGCCCTCCTGAACCTTCGAAAGTAATTATGAAAGTCAAACCTCACCCTGGCGGCAGCCGCCGCGAGCAGCCTGTCTTCACGGCGCACTACTTCGACCACCCCATCGTGCGCTACAACAGCAACCCACTCATCCGTGCGCTACGTCCGCTTCCCGACCACCTCGAGCTGCAAAGCCGCCTGACAAAGCTCCCCGCCTATGCCAAGACCGAGCGCAAGCTAGACCGGGCAATGAAGATTGCGCGCCTCCAGGAACTGCAGCGCGACTTCTACATTGCCTTCCCCCGCGTGGTCGAGCTAATGGAGATGCTGCACTACATGATTTGTGAGGGGTATGTCAGTCGCGCGCCCTTCTCTGTAGAGGACCACGCCAAGCGACAGCAGCTCTACGAGCGCCAGGAGAGCGGTGAGTTCTTCGAGATGGACGACGCTGATATCAGCTCTGAGTTCACCGCAGCCCTCATCGGTATCCCCGGTATCGGCAAGAGCAAAGCACTAAAGCGAGTCAGCGCTCCGTACCGCCGGGTCATCTATCACCCAGAACTCAACATCTACCAAATCCCGGCGCTGCTTATCGAGATGCCCTACAAAGGCGTAAGCGTGAACACACTCGCGCACGCCATCATCAGAGCAATTGATAAGGTATTTCCGCAAGGCAACTACTACCAGACGTACCTGAGCGGGCGCGAAAACGCAGAGGTTCTGTTCATGGACGCCATTCAGCTAATGCAGACCCACTACGTTGGCGTGCTGCTTGTCGACGAAAGCCAGAACAAGGAATACCGGACCCCGTCGAGCCGCGTGCCGAGCAAGCCCGTGCGCGGCCAGACTCCCTTGACCACCCTGCTGCTGACTGGAACCAATGAGTCCGGGATTCCGATGCTCATGTGCGGAACACCGGAGCTCAGGGACATCCTCGGCTCGCGCATGAGCATGCTCCGCCGGATGGTGGGCCGTGGGATGCGGACGTGGAAGCCGCTCTCCTTGCCGACGACCGGAGCAGATGGCGAAGAGCTCATGGGCGAATTCGATGTCTTCCTGAACTTGCTTTGGGACTACCAGTGGACTAAAACGCCGTTCGAGCTCACGCGCGGGATACGCAACACCTTCTATTACTACACCCAGGGTATCTCCGATGTCATCGTCAAACTCTTCCATGACTTGCAGCTGCGCGCTATCCGCAATGGCGGTGAAGAGCTGTTGACGGAGGAGCTTGTCCACGCGGTTGCGCAGGAAGAGCTCGGGGCCCTTACCGAGTTGACGCGCGCAATGTGCGACATGGACTACGACCGCACTGGACAGGCCGCCGACCTGGCTGCCTATCTCCGCATTGACCCTCACGAGATGACTTTCGACCGTCAGCAAGCGCAGGAGGGCCTCGTCGACACACCCGGGGACGAGCCGGAAGACGAAGACGACGAGCTCGAGTTGCCAGCTGACGCGGCTGGCGAGCCTGTCGAAGTTCAGACCGGCCCCAAGGCCAAGAAACCGCGGACGCCTCGCAACAAGTTGCCAAGCGAGGTGCCCTCGCCCCCAAGCATCGCCCCGGTAGGAGACCTCGGCGCCGCGCTCGACGACTGATGCTGCCCGCTCGCCGCCCCTACGAGGACGAACTGGCTTGCAGCGCGGTCTTTCGCTGCAGTCGCCAGTTCAACGTGCCCATTGGCCGGCTTGGGTGGGTTCACCTTGGGAGGGACGGGTGGCATCCGTCTTTCCTCGGTGCATCTCCGCTGCGGGAGCTTGCAAAGCTGTTCGCGATGTCGCCAGACGACCTCCTCTGGAACCACTCGCCCTTCCCGTACGCCACCGCAACGATGCAGGCGCGCTTCTACGACCGCGCGATCTCGAATGTCTATGGAGACACAACGCGCACGAGAGGCCTGGGTGCCGTGACGCAAAACGTCTCGTTTGGTCTTGTGTTTCGCCGGTACTGCAAGCTTTGCGCAGCGGAAGAGTTTCATCGCTGGCGCGAGTCCTATTGGCATCGCTCACACAACCTTCCAGGCGTGCTGATCTGCATGCTGCATCAAACCTTCCTCCATGCGTCCGAGCTGCCGATCAGTTCGCACGGCCATGACAGGCGCCTACCTCACGAGTGCAGAGGACGCCGGCTTGGAACAGGCGAGCCATCGACCGCTTTGCAGCGTGTAGCGCGGATATCAGTGGCATGGCTACAGCGCCCAAGGAGTCCCGGCGCGCACGTCGAACCAGCGACCTACAGACAGATGGCTATTGACAGCGACTGGCTGTCGGCAAGTAGGCCTGTCAACCTTCAGGCACTGACCAACGCCCTTGTCACGACATTCACCAGGCGGTTCCTGAGTCAGGCTGGCATGCGGATAGGGTCCAGAGGCGCTCTGTGGGCCGGTTTGATGCTGCGCCCCGGCACCACACTGCCGTTTGTCCCAGCGAAGCATGCGGTCCTTCAGGCCTTGTTTGGCCGGTTGCGCGAACAGAGCAATCCGCCCATAGACCACTTCGGTGGCGGCCCCGGCGCCTCCTCTGCGCGGCAGATGGACGACCTGTACAGCCGTGAAGCAAGGAAGGAGCTCAAACGAGTCCTAGCCAATGGTCGGCTACTGACGACAGAGCAGTTCCTACGCGGAGTCGGCTGCTGGAGCACCTACAGGCACCGCATGGCCGAGTTACCCAAGCTGCGCGCCGTTGTGCGTGAGTTCAGAGGCTCAGCGGTCACAGTCAAGCGCCTGCGGCCTGGCAAGACGCTCTATCGCAGCGACCGCACGTCCACCTCGGTTCGCTAGGCACGGAATACCACTTCACGCTCCATTGCGAGCTACCTTCCGAGGACGCCGACCTCGACGGCATCCTGGACCGAGTTGCAGAAGCCGGCTGCACGGACGCGCTCGTGCTGCTTGGCAAGCCGGGTCACCTTACCTTTGAGTTCATCCGAGAGGCGGCCAGCGCGGAAACGGCCGTGCTCAGCGCAATCGCAGACTTAAAACGGGGCCTCCCGGAGGCGCAACTGGACGCCGCCCAGCTGCTCGGCCAGTTGCTGCTGCCGCACCTATAGGAGGAGACACGTCTTCGAATAGGTCACAGATCTGCGCCAACGATTGGAGGAGAAAGATAAACACCTGAGCCTGTACTTCAGAAATGGAGTACGCAAGTGAAGTGGACAGAACGCATCGAGGAAATTGAAGGCAGGCACGTGCCCATACTGGTGGACAAGGCTGGCGAGCGCCGCATTGGGCGGCCTGGAGAGATACGGTTCTTGCTCCCGGACCGCGGCCGGAAGTTGGGAAGAATCGAAGACGTTGACCTCGCTGGCTTGGAGCGCGTTGACGCGCGTCCGTACTTGGATGCACTCGGGCTGCACGACGTTTCGGTGGACGGTCAGCACGTCTATGCGTTGGTGCACGGTGGCCAGGAAATTCATATCCCGGCGTCGCTTCTGCTGACCACGGTGTTGGGCCGTCCTTCCATTTTTGGGGACCTACTCCTCTCCCCAGCTGGCCTCGAGCGTGGCCTCATGCCTATCCTGGGCAACGGCCAACCTAGAGTTGTATTGCCACGCAGGCGCGGAATGTCGAATGGGGGTGACCGCCACATTCAGGAACGGCTACTTTGGCTGTCCTGTTTCCCCTCCGCACGCCGGATGTGGACTAGCGTGTATCGCCACGCCAGACAAGGCAGCCTGGGCCTGACCCCTGCGAACGCGCGGGTCGACGCGACCTTCTCGGGCTTGAAGCCTGGGAACATCATCTTTGCCACGAACCTCAACTTGAGAAGTCTCACCCCAACGGAACAGCCGCTCCCATTCGCTTCGAGCATGCGGGATCGAGTCTTCGACCTGGAGATGGGCACCTCGAAAAGCTACGAGAACCTTAGGTCGTTCAAGGAAAACGCAGCATTGCACCCGGCCGCGAAGGAGGTCTTCGACGTCCCCAGCGTGAACGGTCGATGGTGCATGAACGAGGTCGAGTGGGCTGAGGTGCTTCGCGTGCTAGCAGTCCAAGGCTTCCGGTGCGCCGCCAAGACGAAGGCAACCATGGACGCAGCGCTGAAGAAATGGGGAACCGGCGTTCACTGGCACGCCCTAGAGGGTGACGCACACCAAATTGAGAACACGTATCGCGTATGGAAGATGCGCGGGAAGTGGGACATCCTCAAGGAAGTTCTGAGAGAGCTGCGGGCTGGCCCGCCTCAGAAGCATTGACTCCCCCTTACCGGCGTTCAGGCAACCATCCCCACAGCAGCGCAGATAGCGCCTTGCGTTACGAGACGGCTGAACTCAACCACCTGGTTGTACAGCCAACACCATCGGTTTGAGAGTTCCTGCAACCGGCCTCAAAAGCTTGAGCAACAGGGGGCGGCCATATCCCTCACCGGCCAGGCGCTTAAGCAGGTCCGACAGCTGCGCCAGGGGCAAGCCATCGCAGCCGATGAGGATGTCGGCCTCACGTAGCCCGCCCTGTGCCGCCGGGGATCCAGGTCCCACATCCATCAGGCGCACGCCGGTGGCTGTGGGCCAATCGTTTTCGCGCACCCAGCGCCGCGGCAGAGCCACCACAGCGCACTGCACGCCAAGACGCCCGCGCCTCACGGCACCATGGCGCATCAGCTCACCTGCCACCCAGCGGGCTGTGTCGACCGCAACGGCGAAGCTCAAACCCTGGGCAGAGGGAATGACGGCTGTATTGACACCAATGACGTGCGCGGCACCGTCCAGCAGCGGTCCACMTGAATTGCCGGGGTTGAGCGCCACATCGGTCTGGATAACGTCCTCAATCATCCGACCACCCCGCGCCGGCAGGCTTCGGCCCAGAGCACTCACGATGCCCGCAGTGACGGTGAAGTCGAAGCCCAGCGGATTGCCTACCGCCACGGCAAGTTGACCTGGCCTGAGGTTGGAAGAGCTTCCGAGCGGCAGGAAGGCCGCCGGATGGGACTCCAGCCTCAACACAGCGATGTCTGTGGAGGCGTCCTGCCCGACCAGCCGCGCGATACCTTCGGTTCCGTCGGCGAACGCAGCCCGAAGCTCATTCGCGCCTTCGACGACATGAGCATTGGTCAGTGCAAATCCGTCGGGGGTGAAGAGAAACCCCGAGCCGCTTCCCGCCTCGCGCCCGTTTTTGCGCACCCTGATGTGAGCGACGGCCGCACTTGCGGTCTCCGCCACATGGGCGACGGTGGCTGAGTAGGCGTCGAGAGGGAAGTCGGTGCGGGCGTTCATGGGCGCCCAGATGGTGGCGCCGGACGGGTTTTCTAGTGTCTTGCTCGGCAACGCCCTAGCGTCCAGCACCTCGCAGTCTGGCACGAGGCGCCAGACATAGAAATCGACTGCGCGTCACTGGGACGAAGACGCTGGCACACGGTGCCACCGCTTCCAGCCCCCACGGGCCGAACGGCTATCCACGAAGTGCTAGGGATCTGCGTGTGGAGCCCCATAGGCGGAAGGATTGGCGACGACCCGCGCGGGCCAGGAGGAGGCACTACACACTTGAGCGCCAAGCCTCGCCGCATGGATTGCTCCCGCCCTAACTGTGCGGAAATGCGCAACCTCAAACATCAACGTCGCCGTCTTGAGGTTCAAGAGCAAGTGCGGTGAAGACAATTCGTCCCTTCGAACTTCCTACCTCAGAAATGGCGATCGCCGCAAAGCTCCCGATCCTTGCGTTCACCATCACCGCGCTGACCGCGTGTTCTGTCCACCAAGACACGGACCCTCTCAGCATCGCTCTTGAGTCCAACGGATCGCCCAACGTCGTCGTCAGCTACAACCATGGAGCCTCTCAGTTGCTGGTCGACGGTGCTGACAAGTCCGCCGAGGTCGGCTTGTCAGTAAGCCTGATGGTTCCTGAAGACGCTAAAGGTGGCCTATACGTGACGTTGGGAAAACCAAATCCAGCAGCCGGGCTGCCGGGCGACTTCTCCATCCAGCCGACGGCCATTGGCTATAAGTGCCTGAACAATTGCCCTGGTAGTCGAGAGAGCTGGTCAGTGGCTCGATAGGGTCGCCCCATAAGCTTAGCTGGCCTCCTTCATAGAGACTATCCTGCTTGCGGGAATATGCAGCGTCGGCACCCTATGCGCAAACAGCTTTGCCTGCCACGTGTACGAGACCAAACGAACATCTGCTGAGCCGTCTTCCCTGCGCTCGGCGGAAACCAGCAGCACGCAGTTGGTCTGCTGCTGCTTCTTAAAGTCGAATGTCGACAAATCAGCGCCATATGCTGTGCCCATCCGAGCACAGCGCCAGGCACTTTCCGGTGATGGCTCGTAGGCGACTTCAAGCATGTAGAGCTTGTACGGAAATCCGGTTCGTGTCGCGTAGTCGCTGACTAGACACCCGGACAGGAACGCCAAGGCCAGCACGCCAAGCGCACACAGGATTTTTGAGGCTTTCATACCAGACCCCGGTTCAAGAGATTTCCTGTGTAGGGGCAGTTATTTAGCCTTAAAGACAAGGGGCGCCCACCGGACGCCCCTGGAAAGAGTTGGCATGTTGCCTTTTCTGGCTCAGCTACAAGCCTTGGACCATTTGCGTAGTAAGACTCTTGTCCAGTCCAGCCACGCCGCCTGCACCTCGAGGACACCTCCTCAGCCGGCGAAGCTTTGAACGACGAATGTGGAGGCGCCTGGAGCCAGTTTCAACTCAAGCTTCTGCCCGCGTTCCTGTAGAGCCACTACAGCTTGGAACCGGTCAAGGTGATTGCGAGCCTCTTCCATCCCGCCTCCGTCTGTGATGAGAACGCAGCCAGCAGGCAACTCAATCGCCGCTGCTCCTAGGTTCAATTGCACCGACCTGGCTCTGGATCGAAGCGCCGACAAGAGGTCCTCCCCTGCCCTCAGCGGCATGAGCGAGCCATCCTGAACCAGGACCACTGGGCCAGGCCATCGGAGCAGCACCGGCCACACTCCAACCGCTTCACGGTCTTCCGGAAGGGTCTGAAGCATCGAATGCGTCGCGTCTACAACCAAGTTCGGCGGAGGCAATTGGGCGGGCGGCAGGATGAGCGCGATGTGCTCGCGAAGTCTCTGAAGGCCGTCTTCAGCCGGGCGGACATCGCCAATCGCCTCACAGCGGTCGACGACGGCTGTCTTCAGATCGGTCTCTGCCTTGCGCGCCAACTCTTGGACTGCCTCGCGCATATCCGGCGGCATCGGGCCATAGTTGGCGACGACCACCAGCGCTTCCTGATGTGTGGCCGCATAGTCGTGAAGCGCCTTCGAGAAATTGCTCTTGTCGCCATCCCTGTACTGCTTCGCTTCTAGAACGTACAGCACCTTCTTTGAGTCGCGCTCTCTGATCAGGTAGTCCGGTTGAACCGACGAAACCCGACTCTTGCCCAGTAGCTTGATTCCCTCAGGAGCCGGTGTCTTCACTTCCGCGACCAGCTCAAACTCCTCGGGCTCCACGGAGATGGCAGCGATGGGGGTCGCGCTGAAGGAGAACCGCAGTTGTCCCTGCACCGGTTTGAGACGGAAGACCGCATGAGACGGCATGGCGCCTTCGACGGCAGTGACAAGCCAAACCGAATACAGCTGATGCCTGAACTGCCAAAGAGGCAGCGCCAAGAGCTCCTCAAGCACTTGGCCTGGCGGCTGTCGCGGGACGATCGAGGTTCGCTCAGACACCAATCGCGAGACCTCAGCTGCAAGCGCCGCGCGCGCACCAGCTTCGCGAGGCGCGAGATCGTGCAATAGCCAGAGTCTTTGGAGCAGGGACCGCGACATGCGGTCGTACTGCGAAGCGAGAACCCTGTTTAGGGACCAACTCTCAATCGGAGCTCGCTGAGTAGTGCAGACCGCAGGGTCGCTTTTCTCGTCCCGACGAGCGTCCTGCAGGCCATCCCAGCTCGTGTATGGCGACACGCGCCTTGAGAGCTCGACGATGACAGAAACCACTGGACGGAGGGCCTTTGCCAGCGGGTCGCTGGGCCGCCAGGTCGGAAACGGTAGCGCATCGTCGAAGGGCCAGAAGCGGTAGTCCGGATCCGTCGCGCCGGGCCGATACCCGAACCACCGGCGAGCAGCCGCTGACGAGGGGGGCCCTTTCGTCTTGTAGCTAATGCCGTCGAGCGTCACCGCGCTCCCTGCCCGCCCCCAATCCTCTTGCCGGATGCCGTGCGACGCTGCGAGCGCGTTCTCCAATGCTGGGCTCAGCCCAAACAACTCGTTGTCGCTCGTCGATATGGTCTCAAGCGATGCAAGCAATCGCTGGAAAGCCTCGATCGCCTTCTTGAAGTGGTTCGCGTCGAATCGCAGCTTTCCCAGGTCGCCTGCTTGGAAGTCGAACTCGACGAGCACTTCACCATTGCTCGTATAGACCCCGTGGCGCTCGAACATCTGAAGCACATCCGACACCATGCTGCTCCAGGGCTGCAAGGCCGACAGCAACGCCACCAAGAACCGTGTCGGCGACACTGTGTCAAGCTGCCTCTCCAGTTGGAGATCCCCGTCTAGTTCGAGCTCCGCCACTAGCGCTTGAAGGAGCTCGGCGTCATAGGTCTCAGGTAGCAGCCCGCCCTGCCGCTGAAACATGTTCCATAGGTCCACTGAGGTACGCACAGGCGAGCTAGCCGGCTTCTTCATCGCTTCCTCCTAGCATGCAGAGCACGTAACGCCGAGTCTCCATCCAACGCCGACTTCCAACCAGCTGTTGCATCGAGCTCTATCAGCACGATTGATGGTGTGCCGAAACGCAGCGCGAGGGACCCGGCTGCCTAACCCTGCCGCGCTAGACCTTTGTCAAGCCCGACCAGGTACGGCCAGCGGACTCTGTTACCAGCACGGAATACGTCTTCCCCGTACGTGCCGCTGCAGCTTTGGCCTTCTCGATGACCTGCGCCCTCGTCAGCTGCCCCGAGTAGTCGTATTCCGCGTCGGGCAGGTGGTAGGTGGTGCCGTCGTCCGACGTGATGGTCCGCTTGAAACCCTCGAGCTGCATGAAGCCGTGCAGAGCCTCATAGTTCTTCCAGTCCGCGTTGTGCAGGACTACGCGCGTAGTGAATTGAGCCATGGTGCTGTACTCCTAAGAAGTGAGTTGGTTGTGAGTGCCGCTTCAGATGAGCGGCAACGACTTGGCGGTGAATGCGTCTCGGGCAAGGTGAGCCAGGTACGCGGCCCCGAGGGCAAGGCCCGCGACCCGAGCAAATCGGTCCCACCCGTCATCGGGTTGCCAGTCATAGAGTCCATACATCCCCCACCCCAGCAAGCCAACCACGGCCCAGCTATGGAAGAACTTGCGATGGTTGGGGTGCAACGCCGGCTCAAGAAGGTCGGGCAGTGATGGAAAGCAGGCCGCGGTGATGCCCATCGCCACTGGCGCTGCCGTTAGCGGGCGACCGTCGCGACCTTCGACGAGCGCAGCGGCCACCGAAACCGCTACGAGGTTGAACGCCCTGTGCTCATTCGCGCATGCCATGCTTTTTCTCCTCTTTGTTCAGCGTCTTAGCCAATCACACGAGCGGAGGACCGCACGGAGCCGCCCAAACCCTGCATGTCCACGGCCACATGCCAGTTCCCGGAGTGCGGCACCTGGAGACGCACGAGAGACTGCTTGGCCAACCCACCGTAGAAGCGGTGCTGCCCGCCGTTGCGATAGCTGGAGAAGTTCGTGCTGTCCATCAGGCGGACATTGGCAGCGTTGCCGGCCAGCGAGACCTCAACGACGGCCCCTTGCGCTCGGAAGCCGAGATCGTGGTGAACAAACTGCATTTCCTTGCCCTTTCAGCGTTCTGGTCAGCTCCGCTGAGGCCGACCTGCGTTACACATGCGGTCATAGTACATAATCATTTTGATTATCACAACGCTGTTTTTTTATCCAGCACACTGATAACATCCCATGCATGACGACATCGACGGTGAACCGTGACCGCTTGGTGAGCCTTCCGCGGACGCAGCTGGAACGCTTGGCCTACATTGACTTCCGGCTGTACTTCCTCGGTGAACTGCGCAGGGCTGACTTGATAGAACGGTTTGGCACTGGTCCGGCAGGGGCCACGCGAGACATAGCCACCTATCGTGAGGTTGCCCCGGAGAACCTCGCACTCGACCTGGCAGCCAAGCACTACATACCCAACGAGGGCTTCGAGCCGGTGTTCAAACACGCGCCGCTGCGCGTGCTGACCGCCCTCTCCCAAGGGTTTGGGCAGGGTCTGGACAGTGACTCGCTCCCTCTCATTCGTTGCGAATTCCCGGCCGCGCTCAGCCTGCCGAAGGCTGAAGTGCTGGCGCCCATCACCAGGGCAATCCATGGGCAGAAGGCGGTACGCCTGACCTATCACTCCACGACGAGCGGCGAGTCACAGAAGGAACTCGTGCCCCTGAGCTTGGTTGATAGCGGAGTCCGATGGCACGTTCGAGCCTATGACCGAGACAAATCGAAGTTCCACGACTTCGTCCTTACCAGAATGAAGAACGTGACCGTCCTCGACGGCCAGATTCCTCCTGAGCAAAGGCCGGAGAACGACCTTCAATGGAACCGCGTCATCGAGTTGGAGCTGGTCCCGCATCCAAGCTTCGAAAGGCCGGAAGTCGCGCTCATGGACTACGACATGCCCGATGGTGTACTGCGAGTCCGAGCGCGCGCTGCGAACGTTGGATACATGCTTCGCCGCTGGAGCGTCGACTGCTCACCGGACCACAGCCTGAAGGGCAAAGAGTACGCCTTGTGGCTGCGCGACCCCCTGGTGCTATACGGAGCTTCGAACGCAGTCGTTGCGCCAGGCTACAAGCCACCGACCCCAGACAACACGCGCCGGAACGACTGAGGCTGGTCAAGGGCTAGAGCGAAAAAGCTCAAGACACCTTTCTGACAGCCCTACGAACGCGTCCCCTCGCCAGCTCAATAGGTTTTGTGAGTTTTGCCGCGGCCGGCGGCGCTTCCCTAGGCAGCCAGCACAAGAGTCTTTTCTTCAAAACCAGGGCGATGGCGTTCTGGTCGCCCAGGCTCAACGCCGCCAGCACGCCGGCCATGCCGGGGTCGGCCACGCGCTCGCGGATGGCCGCGCGCAGGCGCTGGCGGGCGGCGTCCAGCGACCACCAGGGCGCCGCCTGCAAGCGCTCGGCCGCGCGCACGACGCCGCTGGCGCGCAGGCCCTGCTCGAACAGCCACAACTCGGCGTCGAAACCGCCCGGGTTGGCCAGGCCATGGGCGCGCTTGAGGCGGGCCGTGAAGCGCCAGCGCTCACCGGCCGTGATGGACTGCGCGCTGTCATAGGCCAGCAGCATCAGCCGCCGCGGCACTTCGGGTGGCAGGGCCGTCCCGGCGGGGCCGACCGCGTCTACGGCGAACTCGAAGCGCCAGCCCGGCACGCCGCCCTGACCGGTGACGGCAAGAGGGAGCGAGTCGACGCGGCCGCTCAGCACCAGATCGCGCCCCTCCCAGGCCGGGTGCAACTCGGGCTTCATGCGCAGCTCCGCGCGCAGCGCGGCCTGCGTGAATGCGAGTACTGCGATGCAAGCGGCCAGGGCCAGCCAATGGCGCCGCCGCAGCAGCAGCAACATCACAAAGGCCAGGGCCAGCAGCGCGTATTCGGCTGCCGTTGGCAATTGCTCGCAGCGATGCAGCAGCGCCAGGCCCGTCAACCAGGCCAGACCCATCGCCACCAGCTCCCGAGCGCCCCAAGGCTGCCGCGCCAATGCCCCTCCCTGTCCCAGCTTATTGGGACCCGGGGTGTAGCATGCCGCGGTTTTTCGCACGCGCTACCGCGCTTATACGCATGAGCTCTTCCGCCATCCAAGCCAAGCTCGCCGAACTCGGCATCACCCTGCCGCCCCTGGCCATTCCGGCGGCCGCCTACCTGCCGTTCACGCGCACCGGCAACCTGCTGTTCCTGTCCGGCCATATCGCCAAGAAGGACGGCAAACCCTGGGTCGGCCAGCTCGGCAAGGACGTCGACACCGCCACCGGCCAGGCCGCGGCGCGCGCTGTTGCCATCGACCTGCTCGGGACGCTGCAGGCCGCCACCGGCGACCTCGGCAAGATCGTTCGCATCGTCAAGGTCATGAGCCTGGTCAACAGCACGCCCGACTTCACCGAGCAGCATCTCGTCACCAACGGCTGCTCCGAACTGTTCGCCGCCGTGCTCGGCGACGCCGGCAAGCATGCCCGCAGCGCCTTCGGCGTGGCCCAGATCCCACTCGGCGCCTGCGTCGAGATCGAACTCATCGCCGAGATCGCCGACTGATGTTCACCGCTCCTTCCAAGCTGCCGGCCCGCGTGCTGGCGGGCATGGCCGTGGCGAGCTTCGGCGCCGTCGGCATCGCCCTGATCGCCCAGCACCAGTTCGGCGTCAAGCCCTGCCCCTGGTGCGTGCTGCAGCGCGCCATCTTCCTGGTGATCGGCGCGGTCGCCCTGCTGGGCTGGCTGGTGAATGCCAAGCGCGCCCTGCGCCAGGCCGCCCTGGTCGTCGTGCTGATGCTGTGCGCCGCCGGCCTGACGGCCGCGGTCTTCCAGCACGAGGTGGCCTCGCAGAGCGCCACCTGCGCGATGGGCCTGGCGGACAACCTCGTCACGGCACTCGGTCTCGAGGAGCTGTGGCCGTCGGTCTTCATGATCACGGCCAACTGTGCCGAAGCGGCCGCCTACCGCCTCATCGGCCTGCCGTACGAAGTCTGGAGCGGCCTGCTGTTCGCCGCGCTGGCCGCCCTCGGCCTGCTCGCGCTAAACCAGCGCCGGTAGGCCAGACAGCAGCTTGTCCAGCGTGAGCGGGTAGTCGCGCACCCGCACGCCCGTCGCGTTGTAGACCGCGTTGGCGACGGCGGCCGCCGCGCCGCAGATGCCGAGTTCGCCCACGCCCTTGGCCTTCATCGGCGAGGAGATCGGGTCGGTCTCGTCCAGGAAGACGACGTCCTGGTGCGGGATGTCGGCATGCACCGGCACCTCGTAGCCGGCCAGGTCGTGGTTGACGAAGAAGCCGCGGCGGTGGTCAACCTTCAGGTCTTCCATCAAGGCAGCGCCGACGCCCATGGTCATGGCGCCGATGACCTGGCTGCGCGCCGAGGTCGGGTTCAGGATGCGCCCCGCCGCGCAGACGGCCAGCATGCGGCGCACACGCACCTCGCCGCTGATGGCATCCACGCCCACCTCCACGAAATGCGCGCCGAAGGTGGACTGCTGGTAGCGCTTGTCGAGGTCGCCGTATTCGATGCCGTCCTCGGCCACCAGGCCGGCGAAGGAAGCCAGCGGCTGCGACTTGCCGCCGCCGCGCACCTGGCCGTCGACAAACTCGGCATCGGCGATGCCCGCCTTCTGCGCCACCATGCCACGCAGTTTCATGCAGGCCGCATAGACGCCGGCCGTCGAGTTGTTGCCGCCCCATTGCCCGCCCGAACCGCAAGACACCGGGAAGCTCGAGTCGCCCAGGCGCACGACGACCTTGTCCAGCGCCACGCCCAGGGTCTCGGCCGCGGTCTGCGCAATGATGGTGTAGCTGCCGGTGCCGATGTCGGTCATGTCGGTCTCGACGATGACGCGGCCCTCGGCTTCCAGGCGCACGCGGGCCTTGGACTTCATCAGCAGGTTGTTGCGGAAGGCCGCCGCCATGCCCATGCCGACCAGCCACCCGCCTTCACGCAGCTGCGCCGGCTTGGATGAGCGGCGGCTCCAGCCGAAGCGCTCGGCGCCCTGCTTCATGCAGTCCACCAGGCGGCGTTGCGAAAAGGGGCGCTGCGGCTTCTCGGGGTCGACCTGGGTGTCGTTGCGCGCGCGGAACTCGATGGGGTCCAGGCCGAGCTTCTCGGCCATCTCGTCCATCGCGATCTCCAGCGCCATCAGGCCCGGCGCCTCGCCCGGCGCGCGCATCGCATTGCCCTCGGGCAGGTCCAGCACGGCCAGGTGCAGGGCGGTGTGGCGGTGCTCGCCGGCATAGAGCAGCCGCGTCTGGGCCGTGGCGGTCTCGGGGCCGCCGCCGGGCAGGTTGCCCGACCAGCTCTCGTGCGAGATGGCCTGGATGCGGCCTTCCTTGTCCGCACCGATGCGCACGCGCTGGATGGTGGCCGGGCGGTGCGTGGTGTTGTTGAACATCAGCGGCCGCTGCAACGCGATCTTGACGGGCCGGCCGGTGGCCTTGGCGCCCAGGGCGGCCAGCACGACGTCGGCACGCAGAAAGAGCTTGCCGCCGAAACCACCGCCGACAAACGGCGAACGCACGCGCACGTTCTGCTTTGGGATCCCCAGCGTCTTGGCCAGGTCGCCGACGGCCCAGTCGATCATCTGGTTGGATGTCCACACCGACAGCTTGCCGCCCTCCCACCACGCGATGGTGGCATGCGGCTCCATCATGGCGTGGGCCTGATCGGGCGTCGTGTAGCTCGCGTCCAGCTGCACCGGTGCCTTGGCAAAGCCGGCCTCGAAGTCGCCGTGATTCGTCTCGGCCTGGCCACCGAAGCCATCGCTCTTGGCCACCGGGGTATGGGGCTTCTCGGCGGCCAGGTCGTAGCGGCCCTGGGCGGCTTCGTAGCGGATGTCGATCAATGCCGCGGCGGCACGCGCCTGCTCGAAGCTCTCGGCGACAACCACGGCCAGCGCCTGGTGGTAATGCTCGATCTGCGGGCCGCCGAGCAGCTTGGCGGTGTTCTTGCTGCCCTTGCCGAGCTTGCCGGCGTTCTGCGCCGTCACGATGGCCAGCACGCCAGGGGCCGCCCGCGCCGCTTTCAGGTCCATGGCCGCCACGCGGCCCTTGGCGATGCCGGCGCCGATGACGACGCCGACGGCGGGCGCCTGCTTCAGGTCTTGGTGCTCATGGGCATAGGGCGCCGTGCCAGTCGTCTTCAGCGGGCCGTCGATGCGCGGCGTGGGGCGGCCGACGATGCGGCCTTGATCGATGGGATTGGTGGTGGCGGGTTGGTCGAATCTCATGGTCATGCCTTCGCGGGGTGCAGGACGTCGACCAGCAGGCGTTCGGCCAGCTTGAGCTTGAAGGCGTTGTCCTGCTGAGGTGCCGCGCCCTTGAAGGCCTGGCCGAAGAAGGTGTGGGCGCCACGCGAGATTTGCGACTCGGCGCCTTCAACGCGCCAGGGCTTGGGTGCCACGCCACCGAAGGCCAGGCGGGCGCCGCCGTCACGCTGCACGATGGCGGCCAGCGACACAAGCGCAAAGGCATACGACGCCCGATCACGCACCTTGCGGTAGACCTGGGTGCCACCCACCGGGGGCGGCAGCAGCACCGAGGTGATCAGCTCGCCATGGGTCAGCGCGTGATCGATGTGGGGCGTGTCGCCGGGCAGCCTGTGGAAGTCGGCGATGGGAATGCGGCGCATCTGGCCGTCGGGTTTGACGGTCTCGACCTGGGCGTCCAGCACGCGCATCGCGACGGCCATGTCGCTGGGGTGGCTGGCGATGCACGCATTGCTCGTGCCGATGATGGCCAGCGAGCGCGCCACGCCGCCGATGGCCGAACAACCGCTGCCGGGCTGGCGCTTGTTGCAGGGCTGGGCGGTGTCGTAGAAATAGGGGCAGCGGGTGCGCTGCAGCAGGTTGCCGGCCGTCGTCGCGCGGTTGCGCAGCTGGCCCGAGGCGCCCGCCAGCAGTGCGCGGGACAGCACCCCATAGTCCTTGCGGACACGGGTGTCGCTGGCGAGGTCGGCATTGCGCACCAGAGCCCCGATGCGCAGGCCGCCACCCTCGGCGACCTCGATGCGGTCCAGGCTCAGCGCGTTGACGTCGACCAGATGGCCGGGCGCCTCGATCTGCAGCTTCATCAGGTCCAGCAGATTGGTACCACCGGCGATGAACTTGGCATCGGGCCGGCGCGCGACGGCGGCGGCGGCTTCCGCCGGTGTGGCGGCGCGCTCGAAGCTGAAGGCTTTCATGCGGCCTCCTTGGCGACCTGGGTGATCGCGTCGGCGATGTTGGAGTAGGCGCCACAGCGGCAGATATTGCCGCTCATGCGCTCGCGCAGCTCCTCCACGGACAGCAGCGGCCTGGCGGTCAGGTCGGGGGTCACATGGCTGGGCAYGCCGCGCCTGAGCTCGTCCAGCATGCCCGCGGCCGAACAGATCTGGCCCGGCGTGCAGTAGCCGCACTGGTAGCCGTCATGGGCGACGAAGGCGGCCTGCAGCGGGTGCAGCTTCTGCGGCGTGCCCAGGCCCTCGATGGTCGTCACCTTGGCGCCCGGCGCCATGACGGCCAGCATCAGGCAGCTGTTGATGCGCCGGCCGTCCATCAGCACCGTGCAAGCGCCGCACTGGCCGTGGTCGCAGCCCTTCTTGGTGCCGGTGAGCTGCAACCGCTCGCGCAGCAGGTCCAGCAGCGTCGTGCGGGTGTCGACCTCCACGCTGTGGGACTGGCCGTTGACCTCCAGCGTCACACGGCCCATCGTCGGCGGCAGGCTGGATTGAGACAAGGCTGGCTCCCTTTCTGCGGCTTCAACCGCTGTGACAGCCGCCGTGCCTGCGCCGGCGATCAGCACATCACGGCGTGACAGACAACATCCCTGCAACTCGTCCATCGCTGGCCCCTGGGGTTCACAACCCGGCCAGCCTAGGGCGCTGCGCCCACTGGCGTGTGTCAGACAAGATGCCGTTGACCGCTATTCCCCTAACACGATGCCTTCACGGCGCGGGTCGGCGCCCCCCACCCAGCCCGCTTTCACCCGCATCAGCACCTGCAGGCCGCTGGTCAGGTCGGTCTCGTTGACCTGCTGGCCGCGGGCGCGCAGGTCGGCCAGTTGCTCGGCCGTCAGCGCGCCGCGCTCGACGATGAGGGGGCCGGAGTTGAAGTGGCCGAAGTTGGGCAGGTCCACCGCCTGCTGCACCGGCAGGCCCCAGGCCAGGGCGCCCGTGATGACCTTGGCGACGTAATGGATGATGACCGGCCCGCCTGGCGAACCGGCCACCAGCACCAGCTTGCCGTCGCGGTCGAAAACGAGGGTTGGCGCCATGCTGGAGCGCGGCCTTTTGCCCGCCTCGACGCGGTTGGCCACCGGCTTGCCATCGGCGCCGACCGGGTTCAGCGAGAAGTCCGTCAACGTGTTGTTCAGCATGAAGCCGCCGGCCAGGCCCGTGCCGCCGTCGCTCATGACGCGGCTGCCGAAGGCGGATTCGACGCTGGTGGTCATCGCCACCGCATGGCCCTCGGCGTCGACAACGCTGACCTGGCTGGTGCCCGATTCCAGTTGCTCGGCCTGGGGTGCCAGCGCCTGCTTGATGGTCGCCGGCTGACCCGCGGCTGCCACGCCCATGGCCCTGGCGCCAATCAGCGCGCCACGCTCTTTCAAATAGGCCGGTGCGATCAGGTTCTGCCAGTCGCCGCCCGGCGCCGTGACGAAGGCCGGGTCGCCGATGTACTGGGCGCGGTCGGCGAAGGCGAGCTTGGCGGATTCGGCATAGGCGTACATCCAGTCGGCGCTGAGGCCCTTGGCCGCGACCGCGGCGGGCTGGGTGTCGAGGATGCCGAGGATCTGCATCAGCGTCAGATGGCCCGAGGTCGGCGGGCCGAAGCCGCAGACGCGATAGCCGCGCCAGTCATTGCACAGCGGCGGGCGGGCCAGGGCCTTGTAGCCGGCCAGGTCGGACGCCGCCAGCAGGCCCGGGCGGGCATGTCCCTTCACGCGGCGCACGATGTCCTCGGCCGCGGCGCCCTCATAGAAGGCCTTGGGGCCTTGCCTGGCGATGCCGCGCAGCACGGCAGCATAGGCCGGGTTCTTCAGCACGGTGCCGACGGCCTTGGGGGCGCCGCCCGCATCGAAGAAATACGCCCCGGCCTGGGGGTCGCTGCGCAGCGCCGCCTCGGCCGAGGCCAGCTCGAACAGCCGCGGGCTGACGGCGAAGCCCTGATCGGCCAGGCGKATGGCCGGCTCGAAGAGTCGGGCCCAGGGCAGCCTGCCATGCTGGCGATGTGCCTCGGCCAGCATCGCCAGCACGCCCGGCACGCCGGTGGACAGGCCACTCATGATGGCCTCGCGCATGGGCAGGGGCTTGCCGTCGGCCTTCAGGAAGAGCTCGGGCGTGGCGGCGGCCGGCGCGGACTCGCGGCCGTCCAGCGTCTGCACCTGGTGGCCGTCCCAGTGCACCAGGAAGGCACCGCCGGCGATGCCGCTGGACTGCGGCTCCACCAACCCGAGCACGGCCTGCACGGCGATGGTGGCGTCCACCGCCGAGCCGCCGGCCTTCAGGATCTCGAGGCCGGCCTCCGCCGCCAGCGGGTTGGCCGCCGTCACCGCGAAGCGCTGGGCCGGTGCTGTGAGGCTGCCCTGCTTGGCGCTGCGGGTGGTGGCGGCCTCGGGCTGGTCGAGGGCATGGGCCGGCGCCAACAGGCTGGCCAGCAGAAGAGGCGTCAGGAGGCGGAGCATCCAGCCATCTTAGGCAAGCGCCAACGTTCAGAAGTAGCCCATGTCTTTTTGGCTGTAGTTGCCTATCTGCGGCAGCACCCGCGGCAGGTCGGTTCCGCCGATGCCCATCCAGGTGGCCAGCGTGGCGCCGAGCTGGTCGACGCCCGTCGTCGGCAGCAGCCGGCCCTGGCCGACGTCGTCCGGGCCGTTGATGCTGACCGAAGGCAGCGTGCCCCAGTATTTGCCGCCCTGCACCGCCCCGCCGAGCACGAAATGGTGGCTGCCCCAGCCATGGTCGGAGCCGTCGCCGTTGCTGGTCAGCGAGCGACCGAAATCACTGGCCGTGAAGGTGGTGACCTGGCTGGCCACGCCGAGCTCGACGGTGGCCGCGTAGAAGCTGGCAAGTGCATCGTTGACGGCGGTCAGCAGGCCGGGGTGCTCGTCGAGCAGGAAATCGTGGGTGTCGAAACCGCCCAGCGACACGAAGAAGACCTGGCGGGTCGCGCCCAGGGCCTGGCGAGCGCCGATGAGCCTGGCCACCATCAGCAGTTGGTTGGACAGGCTGCTGGCCGCATCGAAAGGCGTCTGCAGCGCCGGCACACCGGCCAGGCCGGCAGTGACGACGCCCTGGGCGCTGACGGAGCGCGCGACGACCTTGTTCAGTTCGGCCTCCATCCAGTGCGTGCGGTCGGCGGTGATGAGGCCACGCAGCGCGTCGGCACAGGCCTGGGAGCCATAAAGCGGCTTGAGGATGCCGTTGATGGGCACGGCGCCGCTGGTGGACACCTGGTATTGCACGGCCTGCTTGCCGGCCATGAAGACGGCGTTGCCCGCGGCATTGATGCAGGTGAAGGTGGCTGTGCCGTTGCCGCCGAGGAAGAGATCGCCCATGCGGCCGCCCCAGCCCGAGGTAGCGCCCTCGGGTGAGCTGCTCTGCCAGACGGACTGCTGGTCGTTGTGCGAGAACAGCTTGGGCGGCAGCGGCACGTTCCTGGCGTTGTACTGGGCCAGCGTGGTCGGCTGGATCAGCGTGCCGACATTGAGCTGGATGCCCATCCGCCCGCTGTCCCACAGCCCCTTGAGCTTGCCGAGCTGGGGAGCCAGGGCCATCTGCCGACCGCCGACGTTCAGCCCGAGGGCCGTCGCGGCGAGCTGGTCGCGCGGCGTGGCCAGGGTCTGGCGGATGGTGGCGTAGGCGTTGTAGCTGGCCTGGTCATAGGGCACCAGGGTGTTGCCATGGTCGTTGCCGCCGTAGAGGAAGACACAGACCAGGGCCTTGTAGTCGTTGGGCCCGGTGGCGGCGGCGGCCTCGCCGAGGGCGGCGAGGTTGAGCGCCCAGGGTGCCGCGGTACCGGCGAGACCGAGAGCACCGGCGCGGCGCAGGAATTCGCGGCGCTGCAGTTCGGGGAGTCGATTCAGCTTCATGGTCGTCTCCTCACTTCTGCACTTGGTATTCGGGGCAAGCCATCAGCATCAGGATGGCCGCCTGCAGGCGGTTGGCCTTGCCGGTGTCGCTGGCGGCGGAGATAGTCGCGATGGCCGTGCTGACCGTCGCTTGAGTGGCAGCCGAAATACCACCACCGCCCAGGCGCAGCGCGAGACTGGCGACCAGGCCCGGCGCATCGCCCGCCAGCGCGAGCTCGGCGGTGTAGCTCGGCTTCACGTCGTTGATGCCGTCGGCGATGGCCTTCTGCATGTAGTTGATGTAGCCGGCCACCGTGCTCTCGTTGCAGAGCTGGAACTCGGGCGCCGTGATGTCATTCGTACCCAACTGGGAGTTGGGCGGCACATAGCCGGGCCGGAAGAAGTTGAAGACCGAGGGGCTGCGCAGCGGACTCTGGCCCAGGCGGGTGCCCGAGTCGCTGGTATTGCCGATGTTCCACAGGCCGTTGGGCGACGTGACGCCAAAGCTGCGCCCCCACTGGATGAAGCGCTGCAGCGGCTCGCGCAGCTTGCCGGCGCCGGGCGCCGTGGGCGGGGTGCGCGCCTCGGCGTCGAGCAGGATGGCGCGGATGACGGCCTTGAGGTCACCGCGAGCGCCAGAACCGTTGTCGGCCCAGACAGCGGCGATGCGTCCGACATAGGCCGGGCTGGGATCAGAGGCGACCAGACGCTGGATGAGCTGGCGGCCGATGAACGGCCCGACATTGGCATGGGCGGCCAGCGTGTCGAGCGCAATCTTCAGCGCCGCCGGGCCGTCGGCCGAGGCGGGGATGTCGACATCCAGCACCTTCTTGGCGCCGGTCGAGAAGCGCGAGGCGATATTGACCATGGGCTTCTTCATGAAAGCCGGGTCGCTGCCGCTGTAGCTGTCGAAATCCCAGCCGGTGAAGACGCGCGCCAGGTCGGTGATGTTGGTCTGGGTGTAGGTCTCGATGGGCTTGCCATTGCCATCGCGCTTCAGGCTGCCATCGGCATTGAGCTGGTAGAGGCCGATGCTGAAGAGCTGCATGACCTCGCGGGCGTAGTTCTCGTCAGGCACGCGGCCGGTGTTGGCGTCTTCCTTGAGGTTGCCGCGGGTGGCGAGGTAGACGCCCATGCCGTTGGACAGCGTCACCGCGTTCAGCAGCTCGCGGTAGCTGCCAAAACAGCGCTGCTCCAGCATGTCCACATAGCAGGCGATGGCAAAGCCGCGCCAGGGCATGGGCAGGCCGCTCATGGAGATGACGAAGATCTCGCTCAGGGCCAGCACGACGCGCTGGCGCAGCGAGTCGGGCGCCGACAGCAGCTTGCGCCACAGCGTGTTGTCGGCGCCGCCGAAGTCGTTGCGGTGGTCGACGATGGCATAGCCATTGGCCACCATCCAGTCGAAATGGCCGTCGCCGACGGGCAGCGCGAATTGCGCATCCAGCCAGGCGGCGTAGCCGTTGGCCTTGACGGTGGCGATATCGGTGCTGCTGGCTGCAAAGCCCGCCTGGGCGAGGAAGCGCGCGGCTTCGGCATCGGTGATGGCGGGAGGGGGTGGCGGCGGGGGTGGCGGTGGTGAAGGCGATGGGGTTGGCGCATCGCCCCCCCCGCCTCCACCGCAGGCGGCCAGCATGGCCGCTGCTGCGGCGGCGACCGCGATGCCGCAGGGGTTCAAGTCTGCACTTGTCTCGAGTGCGGGGGCGATGGTCTCGACTTCAGGCGTCGGGGGTGCGCGCATGGTGGCCTCGCTTGTTGTTCGAAGAATGCTCCGCCCAACGGAAACGGGCCAGCTTGCGCCGACCCGTCCAGGCCCATGAACTGGGGATGCGAGGCTTGATTTACCTCAGAGCAACGGAACCCCTGTCTTGCTTTGCGCTTGTTCACGCGTGACGCCTTCGGCCAGCTCGACGAGCTTGATGCCACCGGGCACGACGTCGAAGACACCCAGGTCCGTGATGATGCGGTCGACGACACCCTTGCCCGTCAACGGCAGCGTGCAGCTGGGGATGATCTTGAGGTCCTCGCTGCCGTCCTTCTTCTTGGCGACGTGCTCCATCAGCACGATGACGCGCTTGACGCCGGCGACCAGGTCCATGGCGCCGCCCATGCCCTTGACCATCTTGCCCGGGATCATCCAGTTGGCCAGGTCGCCGCTGCCGCTGACCTGCATGGCGCCAAGAATGCTCAGGTTGATCTTGCCGGCGCGGATCATCGAGAAGCTGTCGTGGCTGCCGAAGATGCTGCTGCCGGGCAGCGTGGTGACCGTCTGCTTGCCGGCGTTGATGAGGTCGGCATCGACCTCGTCCTCCGTCGGGAAGGGGCCGATGCCCAGCATGCCGTTCTCGCTCTGCAGCCAGACTTCCTTGGTCGAAGGCACATGGTTGGCCACCAGCGTCGGGATGCCGATGCCGAGGTTGACGTAGAAGCCGTCTTCCAGCTCCTGGGCCGCGCGGGCGGCCATCTGATCTTGGGTCCAGGCCATCTCAAGCCTCCTTCTTGGGGGACAGGGTCATCTTCTCAATCCGCTTTTCCGGATTGGCGTTGACAACGATGCGGTGCACATAGATGCCCGGCAGATGCACGTCATCCGGATCGATGTCGCCCGTCTCGACGAGATGCTCGACCTCGACGACCGTCAGCTTGCCCGCCATGGCCGCGGCCGGGTTGAAGTTGCGCGCGGTGCGGCGGAAGACGAGGTTGCCGCTCTTGTCGGCCTTGTAGGCCTTGACCAGGGACACGTCGGGCACCAGGGCCTTCTCGAGGATATAGGTCTGGCCATCGAACTCGCGCGCTTCCTTGCCCTCGGCGATCAGCGTGCCGACGCCGGTGCGCACGAAGAAGGCCGGGATGCCGGCGCCGCCCGCACGCAGCTTCTCGGCCAACGTGCCCTGGGGCGTGAATTCCAGCTCCAGCTCGCCCGCCAGGTACTGGCGCTCGAACTCCTTGTTCTCGCCCACGTAGCTGGAGATCATCTTCCTGATCTGCCGCGTGAGGAGCAGCTGGCCGAGGCCGAAGCCGTCCACGCCGGCGTTGTTGGAGATGACGGTCAGGTCCTTGACGCCGCTGTCGCGCAGGGCCGCGATCAGGGCCTCGGGGATGCCGCACAGGCCGAAGCCGCCAACCGCGAGCATCTGCCCGTCCTTCACCACGCCGCGCAACGCCTCTTCGGCGCTCGGGTACACCTTGTTCATGCCGTCTCCTGCTGGGATGAGGGGCGAAGCGTAGCGCCCCCCTCCCGCCGAGTCGATTACGCAAGATTGCCTAAGGACTTCCGCCGCCTCGACAGCGGCCAGGCCGCCACCAGGGCCGCCGACAGCAGGGCAAGACTGCCGGGTTCGGGCAGGGCTTGCGGTGCCTGGGCATCGCCGCGGACCAGCCAGTTGCCCATCTGGTCGTCGTAGATGCCATCCGGCCAGGGGTTGTTGTCGATCAGATAGCCGGTGCTGCCGTACTGCAGCATGCCGACCGCCATGTGCTTGCCCGCGCCGCCGGCATCGCCGGTCAGGCCCTGGGTGCGCGGGCAAGGGATGAAGACCTTGCCGACCTGGCAGCGCACGGCCGCGGTGATGCCGAAGACGGCAAAGAAGTCCTCGGCGATGGCATAGCCCGCCGCGTCGCCGGGGCGGACCGTGGTCGCCAGGCCGAAATTGGCGTCGATCATGTCGATCACCTCGTTGCGGGTCGCGTAGCGGAAGCCTTCACCGAGCAGGGCCTGCACCGTCGCGTCGTTGAAGACGTGGCCGCGCGTGGCCACCGGGCTCAGCCATTCGAGGTCGGTGCTGCTGTCCTGGACGAGGTAGCGGTCGCCAGCCGTCCAGAAATCGGTGGCGACCAGGTTGGCATGGGCGGCGCCAGTCAGCGCGAGGGCGGCCGCCAAGGCCAGGGCCAGGCGGGAAACGAATTTGAAACGCATGAAATTCTCCGGGTTGAAAGATGCGGATCGCACTTTGTTCAAACACCGGCCTGCCCGCATCGCCCGATGGAGCCATTGCCGTGGAGCCATGGGCCATGCCGGGTAGGATCGCGGCCGCCCTGCCCTACCCGCCCTACCGCGTGAGCCCTGAAGCCATCGACTACCGCAGCGCCTTCCTGCTCGCCCCGATCGGCCTGGTGCTGTCGGCCCAGCGCCAGATCGTCGACTGCAACGAACGCCTGCTGCAGATGTTCTCGGCCACGCGCGAGCAGCTCATCGGCCAAAGCTTTGCCGTCATGTACCCGAGCGCCATCGAGTTCGAGCGCACGGGTGCCCGCATCGTCGCCAGCCTGGACGCGCAAGGTCATTACGCCGACGACCGCGTCATGCGCCGCCTGGGCGGTGGCGAGCTGTTCTGGTGCCATGTGACGGGCAGTGCCCTCGACCCGGCCGACCCGCATGCCCGCGGCATCTGGGGCTTCGAGGACCTGTCGGCCCGGCGCCAGATCACGGCCGAGCTGACGCCACGCGAGCGCGAGATCGCCGCCCTGCTCGTCGAGGGCCAGACCAGCAAGCTCATCGGCCGCCGCCTGGGCGTGAGCCCGCGCACCGTGGACATCTACCGCGGCCGGCTGATGAAGAAATACCAGGTGAGCAGCACGCCCGAGCTGATCAACAAACTGCTTTCAGCATGAGCCACCCACACGGCAAGCCCGCACTGCCCTACTGCCGCAACTGCCACTTCACGCTGGCCACGCCGCGCCCGGTCTTCTGCGGCCACTGCGGCCAGGAGACCGACCTGCACCCGCCCTCGGTGCGCGAGATGTTCACCGAGTACCTGGGCCATTACGTCGCCTTCGACGGCCCGCTGTGGCGCACGCTGTGGGCGCTGATCTGCCTGCCGGGCTATTTGACGAATGCCTATTTCCACGGCCAGCGGCGCCGCTATGTGCTGCCGCTGCGCGTCTATCTGAGCGCGAGCTTCGTGTTTTTCGTCGGCTCACACCTGTTGCCGCACACCACCGCCGCCGACAGCAACGCCGAGGCGACCGAGGCAGCGCCCGTCGTCGAGCCCGGCAAGCCGGTGCGGCTGCGCGTCAAGCCGGGTGCGACGCCCAACGAGACGGCCGCCGAGGCTGAGGCGCTGGCCAAGGCGCAGGCGGCGTCCGCCGCGGCATCGAGGCCGCCGCGCGGCAAGCAGACGGTCATCACCAAGCTCGGCGACTGCGACGAAGCACAACCGCAGAACTGCACGCGGCTGGAGCGTTGGGGAACCCGGTTGATCAAGAACGCCGGGTCGATGAACAACGAGCAGTGGACGGCCCGCATCGTCGCCCTGGCGCCCTACGGCATGCTGGCCATGCAGCCCGTGTTTGCGGCGCTGCTGCTGGCCATGTTCGCCGGCACGGGGCGACGCTATGCCGAGCACTTCGTGTTCTCCCTGCACAGCCACAGCCTGTGGTTCCTGGCCCTGCTGATGGCGTTCGCCACGGACTTGACGCCGCTGCTGATCCTTGCCGTCTTCGGCCATGGCGTGATGGCGTTGCGGCGCGTCTACGGCGTCAGCCGGGCCGGTGCGTTGTGGCGCGGCCTGCTGCTCAGCCTGGGCTACTTCCTGTTGTTGATGCTGGGCCTGATCGTGCTGGTGGCCGCCATCGCTGCGACCATTCAGGTGAAGACGCCCTGACGCAGCCATTTCGTCGCCACCCATTTCTCGCCGTCCAGCACCGGTGAGCCGCCGTGCAGGGTCTGCGTGGCCGGGTGGGGCCGGTCATAGCTGAAGAAGACGGCATTGCCCTTGACGGGCGCGACGTCCAGGCCGATGTCCGGGAAGATGGTCGAGCCGCCGGCGGTGGGCGTGTTCAGGTAGATGACCAGTGTGGCCACGCGCTGGCCGCCACGCTTCAGGATGCCCGGCGTGCTGACATGGCCGGGGTCGAAGTAGTCGTAATGCGGCTGGTACTCGGCGCCCGGGCGGTAGTGCAGCACCTGCAGGCCTTCGCCATGGTCCAGCGGCCAGCGCAGCAGCGTCGCGATGCGCGCCTCGAGGGTGCGGATCAGCTCGGTTTCGCAGCGCTCGAAGAACATGCCGTCGCTGGTGCGCGCCGAGTTCACCTCGCTGCCCTCGCTGCCGGTGGCCACGGTCTCGGAGCGCGCCAGGCGCTTCTTGGCCAGGGCCATGATGCCGTCGCACTCCTCCTCGGACAGCAGATCACCGAAGACGATGACGCGCGGCTGGCGCAGCGCCATCAGCACCTTGACCTGGCGGTCGCCGGCATTGAGGACGGGCGCGAAGCGGCTCAGGTCGGGCTCGGGCAGGCCCGCCGTCGCGCCGGGCGGCGGCGTCAGCGTGGCCACCTGGCCCAGGGTGCGGGCCAGCGCCTGGCGGGCAACGGTTTCGTCCCAGCCGCTGCCCAGCATCGCGGCCAGGATGCTTTCGGACGCATGGCCGGCACGGCTCTGCTCGGTGATCCATTCACACAGCTCGGGAGTGATGACTTGTTGGCTCATGACTTGCGGCGGAAGACGAGTCGGTCGGGGGAAGAGACGTCGGGAGCGAGACGATAACCGTCCAGATCGAAGCCTTTGAGCCCTTCAGGCGTTTCAAGACGTTGCTGGATGGCGAAGCGTGCCATCAGCCCACGGGCGCGCTTGGCGAAGAAGCTGATGATCTTGTACTCGCCGTTCTTCCAGTCCTCGAACTGGCAGTCGACAACCCGGGGCTTGAGAGCCTTGCGGTCGGCAGCGCGGAAGTATTCCTGCGAGGCCAGGTTGACGATGACCGGCGCCTTTTCGCCTCGCGCCAGCTTGTTCAGGTGCAAGGCCAGGCGGTCACCCCAGTAGTCGTAGAGGCTGGCGCCCGACGACGTGGCCAGGCGCGTGCCCATCTCCAGGCGGTAGGGCTGCATGCGGTCCAGCGGCCGCAGGATGCCGTACAGGCCCGACAGCATGCGCACATGCGCCTGCGCCCAGGCGAGGTCGTCGACGCTCAGCGTGCCGGCGTCCAGGCCGTCGTAGACATCGCCGTTGAAGGCCAGCACGGCCGGCTTGCTGTTGTGTTCGGTGAAGCGCGGCCGCCAGGCTTTGTACCGGTCGACATTGAGCTGGGCCAGCGGCTCGGACAGGTCCATCAGGTCGCGAACGTCGTTCACGCTCTTGGTGCGCAGCACGTCGATGAGGGCGGCGGTGTCATCGAGGAACTGCGGGCGGGTCAAGGCCGGCGCCAGTTCGGCCGGCGTCGGCTTGTCGTAATCCAGGGACTTGGCGGGCGAGAGCAGAAACAGCATGGGCGCGGATTTTGTCTCAGGCCGTCCTTCGCTCCAGCAGTTCGAAGACCGCCATGCCGGCCAGCATCGCCGCGACGAAGCCGAGCGCCTTCCAGTCGCCCAGGCCAGCCACCACGAGCGCCGGCCCCGGGCACAGGCCCGCCAGGCCCCAGCCGATGCCGAACAACAGGCTGCCGCCGACGAGGCGGCGGTCGATGCGGGTCGAGTCCGGCAGCTTGACCTTGGCCCGACGCGCCCAGGCAAAGGCCGGCAGTCCGACCGCGATCGCACCCGCTATTACCAGGGCCAGCGAGGGGTCCCAGGCGCCGGCCAGGTCCAGGAAGCCCAGCACCTTGGCCGGCAACACCATGCCGGACACGATCAGCCCCAGCCCGAACACCAGGCCCACCAGTGCTGCGGTCAGTACGGTCCTCACAGCAGATGCCTCAGCACCCAGACCGTTGCGAAGCCGGCGGCCATGAACACGGCTGTCGCAACCGCCGAGCGCGGCGACAGCCGCGACAGCCCGCAGACGCCATGGCCGCTGGTGCAGCCAGCGCCATAACGCGTGCCGATGCCCACCAGCAAGCCGGCCAGCAGCAGCGTCGCCCAATCGGCGTCGATATGCGGCCGCAGCGGCCCGGCGAACAGCGCATACACCCAGGGCGACACCAGCAAGCCGGCCACGAAGGCCAGCCGCCAGGCCCGGTCACCCACCACCGGCCGCAGCAAGCCGCCGACGATGCCGCTGATGCCGGCAATGCGGCCCGCGAAGCGGATGAGCACGGCGGCGGCCAGGCCGATGAGCAGGCCGCCGGCCAGGGCCGGCCCCGGCGTGAAGGCATTCCAGTCCGGGGTCATGCGCCCTCCTTCGGGCAGTATTGCGTGTAAAGCGTGCGCAGTAGCGCCAGCAGGCGCGGATCGGCCACGCTGTAGAAGACGTTCCTGCCTTCACGCCGCGTCGCCACCATGCCCTCGCGGCGCAGCACGCCGAGTTGCTGTGACAGCGTCGGCTGGTGAATATCGAGCAGGGACTCCAGGTCGGCAACGCTGATCTCACCCTGGGACATCTGGCACAGCAGCAGCAGCCGCTCGGGATTGCCCAGGGCCTTCAGCGCAGCCACAGCCTCGCCGGCTGCCTGGCGCAGGGTGTGGGTATCGAGGGTGGGCGGTCTCGGCATGGCAAACATTATATCGATCGATATAATGAATCATTCTTCATCGCCGGCCAAACCCATGCCAGTCGCCATCCAAGGCTTCCACGATCCCGTCACCGGCACGGTCAGCTATGTCGTGCACGACCCGGCAACACGCCAGGCGGCCGTCATCGACCCCGTGCTGGACCACGACCTCGCCAGCGGTCGGTCCAGCACCGCCAGCGCCGACTTGCTGCTGGCGTATCTGCGCGCGCAGGGCCTCGATCTGCAGTGGATCCTCGAAACCCATGTCCATGCCGACCATGTGTCCGCCGCGCGCTATCTGCGGCGCGAGGCTGGCGGGCTGATCGCCATCGGTGAGCACACCCGCGAGGTGCAGGCCACGCTCGGCCGACTGCGAGGCTGGCCTTCGCAGGACGACGGTTTCGACCGGTTGCTGCGTGACGGCGAGTCACTCCACATCRGCAGCATCGAGGCGACCGCCCTGCTCACCCCCGGCCACACGCCGGCCGACCTGGCCTACCAGATCGAAGATGCCGTCTTCATCGGCGACACCCTCTTCATGCCCGACGGCGGCAGCGCCCGCGCCGACTTTCCCGGCGGTGATGCCGCCCTGCTCTACCGTTCGATCCGGCGCCTGCTGGAGCTGCCGCCCGAGACCCGTCTCTTCGTCTGCCACGACTACCCAGCGGGCCGCGAGGCGCGCTGGCAGACCACGGTGGCCGAGCAGTGCGCGGCCAACATCCATGCGCACGACGGCGTCAGCGAGGCCGAGTTCGTCGCCATGCGCCAGGCGCGCGACGCGACGCTGGCCGCGCCGCGGCTGATGAAGCCGGCCCTGCAGGCCAATATCCGCGGCGGTGGCTAACGCGCCTTCGCCCGCCCGACCAGCAGCAACACGACGCCCAGCAGCACGATGCCCGCGGCCAGCCATTCATTGCCGCTGATCTGCTCGCCGGCCAGCGTGACCCCCAGCAGCATCGCGATGACCGGGTTGACGAAGGAATAACTCGACGCCAGCCCGGCCGAGGCCTCGGCCAGCAGCACCATGTAGGCGTTGAAGGCGATCAGCGAGCCGAACACGACCAGATAGGCCCAGGCCCACAGCGCCTGCGGCTCGATGTGCTCGGGCAGCGTCTCGCCGCTGACGAGGCTCAAGCCCATCAGCACCGCGCCGCCGGCCAGCATCTCGCTGGCAAAGCCCATCGCACCCGGTGCCAGCGGCCACACGCGCTGCGACAGCACGCTGCCCACGGCCCAACTGGCGCAGGCCACGCTGATCGCAACCAGACCGAGGGTCGAAGCACCAAAGCCCTGCCCTTGCGTCAACAGCAGCACGCCGACCAGGCCGAAGGCAATGCCCAGCGACTCCAGCCGCCCCGGCTTCTCGCCCCACAGCAGATTGAGGCCGGCGATCATCAAGGGCATCACGGCGATGAAGGCGACGACCAGGCCGGAACCCACGGTCTGCTCGGCCGTGGCCGTGCCGCCCATGCCGCCACCCAGCATCAGACCGCCGATGACGAGGGCGTGCAGCCACTGGCGGCGACTCGGCCAGGGCGCGCCGCGCCAGCGCATCCACCCGGCCAGCAAGGCGCCTGCGACGAGGAAGCGGCTGCCCATCTGGAAGAAGGGCGGCAGGCTGACCAAGGCGAGCTTGATCGCCAGATAGGTCGAACCCCAGACCAGCCAGGTGGCGGCCAGGCAGAGCATCAGCTTGGGCGAGAGGCCGGGGGTGGACTTCAGCGGCAGGGTCGTCGTGTTCATGGCCGGCATCGTAGAAATTTCAGTCGCCTTGCAACATGCACGCTTGAAGGTAAAGGACGAGTTGCGCCTTAATATTCAAGAACATTCTGCTGCTTTGAAGAGAAATTCATGGCCATCGAACTCGATCAGCATGACCACCGCATCCTGGCCGAATTGCAGGCCGACGCCCGCCTGACGATGGCGGAGCTGGGCCGGCGCGTGCACCTGAGCCAGCCCGCGGTGACCGAGCGCGTGCGCAAGCTGGAGGACGGCGGCGTCATCCGCGGCTACCGCGCCGTCGTCGACGCCAGCAAGCTGGGCTATGGCATCCGCTCCATCATCCGCATCGGCAACCTCGACGAAGGTGAACTGATGCGCGCGCTGGAGCGCAGCCCCGAGGTGGTGACGGCCTATGGCGTGACGGGAGAGGACAGCTGGATCCTGGAGATCGCCGTGCGCGATGTGGCGCACCTGCGGGCGACGCTGTCGCGCTTCTGCCAGCAGGTGCCCACGTCGACGGCCATCATCCTGAATGCGGTGCGCGAGCATGCGCCGATCAGGCCACTGCCAACGACCGCCGAGCCCGAGCCCACGCCCGTGCCGGCCGCAGTCGCCAAGAAAAAGCCCCGCCAGAGCGGGGCTTGATCGCAGCCGTGCAGCGACTTATTTCGCCAGCAGCGTGTTCGCGGCGTTGATGTCCTCGGCACGCAGCTGGCCGGAGGCCTGGCGCAGCTTGAGGCTGTTGACGACGACGTCGTAGCGCGCCTTGGCCAGGTCGCGCTGGGTCGTGTAGAGCTGGGTCTGGGCGTTCAGCACGTCCAGGTTCACGCGCACGCCGACCTTGTAGCCCAGCTGCGTGGCTTCCAGGGCCAGCTTGGTGGACGACTCGGCGGCCTCGTAGGCGGCGACCTGGGCCTTCAACGACTGCACGCCGAAGAAGGCGCGACGCGTGCCCTCGGCCACGCTGCGGCGGGCGAAGTCGAGATCGTTGCGGGCCTTGTCTTCCAGCACCAGGGTTTCCTTGATGCGGTTCTGCGTCGCGCCGCCCGTGTAGAGCGGGTAGCTCAAGGTCAGCGCGACGCTGGCGTTCTTGCCCGTGCCGGCAGCGCCCTGCTGCGCGGCAATGATGGCGGGGCTGGTGTGGGTGTTCTGGCCGCCCAGCGTGGCGCTGGCGTCCAGCGTCGGCTTCTCGCCGGCGCGGGCGATCTGCGTGTCGAGCTGGGCCATTTCCAGGGCCAGTCGGGCGCGGCGGACGTTGGGATGCTGGTCGTCGGCCGTGGCCACCCAGGTGTCGATGTTGTCGCTCGGCAGGGCCGGCAGCGCGACCGGCACGGCCAKGCCCTTGGGCTCGACGCCGACGCGGCCGACAAACTGGTCCAGCGTCACGCGCTTGACGCGCAGGTCGTTGTCGGCGGCCAGTTCCTGGGCCACGGCGAGGTCATAGCGGGCCTGGGCTTCGCGCGTGTCGGTGATGGTGGCGGTGCCGACCTCGAAATTGCGCTTGGCCGAGGCCAGTTGTTCCGCGATGCCGGTCTTGTTGGCGCGCGAGGTCGTCAGCGCGTCCTTGGCGGCCAGCACATCGAAATAAGCCGTGGCAAGCCGCACCATCAGGTCCTGCTCGGACAGGTCCAGGTCGGACTGGGCCAGGGCGTAGGCGCGACGGGCCTTGTCGATGGTCGGGATGTTGCTGGCGTTGTAGACCGAGTACTTGCCCGACAGGCCGGCCTGCAGCGTGCGCGTGTTGTAGGCGCCCGTCGACGGCGGATCGGTGCGCGTCAGCGTGCCGGAACTGGACAGATACAGCGACGGACGGATCAGCGACTCGGCTGCAGCGGCGCGCGCGGCAGCGGCGTCGGCGCTGTTGCGGCTGGCCAGATAGGTCGCGTCATAGCCCCTGGCCGCGTCATAGAGCTCCTGCAGGCTTTGGGCCTGGGCCACGCCGGCGAGCAGGAGGCTGGCGGCAATGGCCAGCGGTTGCAGGGTCAGGCGATAGGCTGTGACGAAGGGCATGGGATTCCTTGACTGGAGCAATGTAGTGAGCGCGGCCGGGTTTATAGAGGCAAAGCCCGCCGATGACTGAAGCCATGTGACGACCTGCGCCCAAACGGGGGCAAGCGGCGTTTTATGGCGACGAACTGCATCCAAGTGGCGCACGGCCGCCCGAAGCCACTGACGCCCCCTCGGGGGGCAGCGGCCAATGGGCGCGTGGGGGCCGACATCACTTAGAAGCTGAACGCCGGCGCTTCGGAAAAACCGGGCAGGCGGCCGGCCACCGTGTCGAACATCTCCACGGTGCGGAAGTCGCTGGCACCGGTGCGAGTGATCAGCACGGCGCGCATGACCGGCTCGCCGCCGACGATGGCCGCCAGGCGGCCACCGACCTTGAGCTGGTTCAGCAGGACTTGCGGCACGGCGGCGACCGAGCCGGACAGCAGGATGACGTCGAAGGGTTCCTCGGCGGCCAGGCCGTTGGCGCCGTCCTGGTTCAGCACGGTGGCGTTGAGCACGCCGGCGCGCTTCAGGTTGGCGGTGGCGGCCGCGGCGAGGCCGGCATCTGGCTCCAGTGCGACGACGCGTTGCGCCTTGTGGCCCAGCAGCGCGGCCAGGTGACCCGTCGCGGCGCCGATCTCCAGCACCTTTTCGTGGCGCTGCACCTTGAGCTCCTGCAGCAGGCGGGCCTCGACCTTGGGCGCCAGCATGCGGCGCGTGGCCGTCAGCGGCAGTTCGGTGTCGACGAAGGCCTGCAGCCTGTGGGCCTCGGGCACGAAGTCCTCGCGGTGCACGACACGCAGCAACTCCAGCACGCTGGTATCGAGCACATCCCAGGGGCGGACCTGCTGCTCGATCATGTTGAAGCGGACTTGTTCGAGGTTCATCTTGTTCTCCGGGCGCGGTCGACGGCAAAAGCCAAAATTCTAGAGGTCAGCCGGGGGTGGCCAGCAAGCCGTGCAGAAGCAGCGACATCTGGGCGTCCAGCAGCTCCTCGGCACCCATGGTCTGGTGGCAGATGTCGTGCTCGCCGAAGGAGTGCTCGTGCAGCAGCATGTGCAGCATGGGCGCGATCAGCATGTGCACGGTGGCCTCGACCGGCACGGCACGGAATTCGCCGGTGCGGACGCCGCGCTCGATGAGGCCGCCGATCAGCGCCTGGGAGGGTCGGATGACCTCTTCCACATAGAAGCGCGCCAGCTCGGGGAAGTTGCGCGCCTCCACCATCATGATCTTGCAGACGACGCCGGCATTGCCATGGCCGACCTTGGCCCACCAGGCCTGCATCATCTGGCTCAGCAGCTCGGCGATGGAGCCTTCGTATTGCGCCGCCTGGGCGGCCGATTCGGCGATGTGCACGGACAGGTTGTCGCGCACCATGGCCTTGAAGAGCTCGTCCTTGCTCGGGTAGTAGCGGTAGAGCGTGCCCTTGGCGACGCCGGCGCGCGCGGCGATCTCCTCGCTGCGGGTGGCGGCAAAGCCCTTTTCGACGAAAAGCGCCAGGGCGGCATCCAGCAGCTCCTGGGGGCGGGCGTCCTTGCGGCGTTGGCGGGGGGTGGCAGTGGCCAAGACGGCTGAGTTAATGACCGGAGAGTCAGTAATGTAGCCGCGGCGGCCAGCCGCCCGCAAGGACGTGACCTGGCTGCTCGCTACACTGCGCCGCCTTTTGAAATTCCCTGCCTTTCGGAGCCGTTTACGTGGATGCCATCCTGCTGATCAAAGCCGCCATCATGGGCATCGTCGAGGGGCTGACCGAGTTCCTGCCGGTGTCGTCCACGGGCCACCTGATCCTGACCGGCAGCCTGCTGGGCATGACGGACGCCAAGTCCAAGGTCTTCGACATCGCCATCCAGAGCGGCGCCATCCTGGCAGTGCTCATCGTCTACTGGGCGCGCATCCGGGAAGCCCTGGGCGGCATCACCAACAGTGCCAAGCAGCAACGCTTCATCGCCAACATTGCCATCGGCTTCCTGCCGGCCGGCATCGTCGGCCTCACCGTCTACAAGGCCATCAAGGCGCATCTCTTCAACGCGCCCGTCGTGGCCGGCGCCTTCATCGTCGGCGCGCTGATCATCCTGTGGGTGGAAAAGCGCGCGCAGCCGGTGGCGCGCGTGCAAAGCGTGGACGACATGACACCGCTGGACGCCCTCAAGGTCGGCCTGGTGCAGTGCCTGGGCATGATCCCCGGCACCAGCCGCTCGGGCGCCACCATCATCGGCGGCATGCTGCTGGGCTTGTCGCGCAAGGCCGCGACCGACTTCTCCTTCTTCCTGGCCATCCCGACGCTGATCTCGGCCGGCGGCTACAGCCTGTGGAAGGAGCGCCATGCGCTGTCGATGGCCGACTTCCCGATGTTCGCCGTCGGCTTCATCGTCAGCTTCCTGGCCGCCTGGGCCTGCGTGCGCTGGCTGCTGCGCTATGTGTCCAGCCACACCTTCGTGCCGTTCGCCTGGTATCGCATTGCCTTCGGCATCGTCGTACTGGCAACCTGGTTGACCGGTACGGTCATCTGGGCGGACTGAGATAATTCAGGCATGGCCATCACGATCAAGACCGCTGCCGATGTCGAAGGCATGCGCATCGCCGGACGCCTGGCGTCCGAAGTCCTGGACATGCTCACGGCTCACGTCAAGCCCGGCATCACGACCAACGAGCTGGACAAGCTCGCGCACGACCACATCGTCAACGTGCAGCAGGGCATCCCCGCCCCGCTGAACTACTGCCCGCCCGGCTACATCCCCTACCCCAAGTCGATCTGCACCTCGGTCAACAGCCAGGTCTGCCACGGCATCCCGAACGACAAGGCGCTGAAGAACGGCGACATCGTCAACATCGATGTCACCGTCATCAAGGACGGCTGGCATGGCGACACCAGCCGCATGTTCGTCGTCGGCGAGGGCTCCATCGCGGCCAAGCGACTGTGCGCCTTCACCTACGAAGCCATGTGGAAGGGCATCGCCAAGGTCAAGCCCGGCGCGCGCCTGGGAGACATTGGCCACGCCATCCAGACCTTTGCCGAGAACGCCGGCTTCTCCATCGTGCGCGAGTTCTGCGGCCATGGCATCGGCCAGGTCTTCCACGAGGAGCCGCAGGTGCTGCACTACGGCCGCCCCGGCACGCTGGACGAACTGGTGCCCGGCATGATGTTCACCATCGAGCCCATGATCAACGCCGGCCGCCGCGAGATCCGCGAGATGGGCGATGGCTGGACCATCGTCACCAAGGACCGCTCGCTGTCGGCCCAGTGGGAACACACCATCCTCGTCACCGACACCGGCTACGAGGTCATGACACTCTCCGCCGGCAGCCCGCCTCCGCCCGCCTTCATCACGCAGGCCGCTGCGGCGACCGCGTAAGCCGTGGCCACGCTTGCCGAGCTCCGCCAGCAGTTCAAGGCGGGCAAGCAGACGCTGATCGACGGCTTTCTGGCCGCGCGGCCCACGCAGGCCGGCGCCCAGAGCCTGCTGCGCAGCCTGGCCCGGCATGTCGACGACACGCTGCGCACCCTCTGGGAAGGTGCGGGCATGCCCGAGGGCGCCTGCCTTGCGGCCGTCGGCGGCTATGGCCGTGGCGAGCTCTACCCGCATTCCGACGTCGACGTGCTCGTGCTGCTGCCCGATGGCGTCGAGGCCCATGTGCCGGGGCCGGTCAAGTCGGCCATCGAGGGCTTCATCACGGCCTGCTGGGACCTGGGCCTGGAGATCGGCTCCTCGGTGCGCACGCTGGGTGAATGCCTGTCCGAGTCCCAGGGCGACGTGACCATCCAGACGGCCCTGCTCGAAGCCCGGGCGCTGGCCGGGGACGCCAAGCTGTTCAAGCTGATGGCCAAGCGCTTCACGCAGGCCATGGACGCCAAGGCCTTCTTTCGCGCCAAGACGCTGGAGAGCCTGCAGCGCCACACCAAGTTCGACGACACGCCCTACGCGCTGGAGCCCAACTGCAAGGAAAGCCCCGGCGGCCTGCGCGACCTGCAGATGCTGATCTGGATCGCGCGTGCGGCCGGCCTGGGCAAGACCTGGAAGGCCCTGGCCCAGCGCGGCCTCATCACGGCCTTCGAGAGCAAGCAGCTGCAGCGCAACGAGGGTCAGCTGAGGCTGATCCGCGCGCGGCTGCATGCCGTCGCCGGCCGGCGCGAGGACCGTCTCGTCTTCGACCTGCAGACCGCCGTCGCCCAGAGCTTCGGCTTCGAGGGCACGGGCGCCCAGCGCGCCTCCGAGGTGCTGATGCGGCGCTATTACTGGGCCGCCAAGGCGGTCACGCAGCTGCACCAGATCCTGCTGCTGAACCTCGAAGAGCAGATCAACGGTTCCCAGCAGGACCTGCTGCGCGCCCTCGAGGGCCAACCCGATTTCCTGGATCGCGGCCGCATGCTGGAGGTCGCCAGCGACGACCTCTACCAGCGCGACCCGCACGCCATCCTGCGCACCTTCCTCGTCTACCAGCAGACGCCGGGCATCAAGGGATTGTCGGCACGCACACTGCGGGCGCTGTACAACGCACGCGGCCTGATGGACGCGGCGTGGCGGCGCGACCCGGTCAACCGTGCGACCTTCATGACCATGCTGCGCGAGCCCGAGGGCCAGACGCATGCCTTCCGGCTCATGAACCAGACCTCGGTGCTGGGCCGCTACCTGTGGGTCTTCCGCGCCATCGTCGGGCAGATGCAGCACGACCTCTTCCACGTCTACACCGTGGACCAGCACATCCTGATGGTGCTGCGCAATGTGCGGCGCTTCTTCGTGCCCGAGCATGCCCACGAGTACCCCTTCTGCTCGCAGCTCGCCGCCCAGTTCGACACCCCCGAGCTGCTCTACATCGCCGCCCTCTTCCACGACGTGGCCAAGGGCCGCGGCGGTGACCATTCCGAGCTGGGCGCGACCGAGGTGAAGCGCTTCTGCCGCCAGCATGGGCTGAACGCGGAGGACACGGCCATGTGCGTCTTCCTCGTCGAGCACCACCTGACGATGTCGCGCGTGGCGCAGAAGGAAGACCTGTCCAATCCCGAGGTGATCGCCGCCTTCGCCGCCAAGGTGGGCGACGCGCGCCGCCTGATGGCTCTGTACCTGCTGACCGTGGCCGACATCCGCGGCACCAGCCCCAAGGTCTGGAATGCCTGGAAGGGCAAGCTGCTCGAGGACCTCTACCGCATCACGCTGCGGGCCCTGGGCGGCGCCAAGATCAATCTCGACGCCGAGATCGAGGCGCGCAAGGCCGAGGCCCGGCAGGACCTGGCCCTGCACTCCCAGCTGCCCGGCACCGAGGAGCCGCTGTGGAAGACGCTGGCCATCAGCTATTTCGCGCGCCATGAAGGTGCCGAGCTGGCCTGGCATGCGCGCTCGCTGTGGCGCCATGTCGAGACCCAGGTGCCCGTCGTGCGCGCCCGCCCCTCACCCATCGGCGAAGGCCTGCAGGTGCTGGTGTATTCGCCCGACCAGACCGATTTGTTCGCCCGCATCTGCGGCTATTTCGACACCGCCGGGTTCAGCATCCTCGACGCCAAGGTGCACACCACGCGCAAGGGCTATGCGCTGGATACCTTCCAGGTCATCCGACCCGAGGCCGACGTGCACCACCGCGACCTCGTGCCGCTGGTGGAGCAGAAGCTCAGCACGGCGCTGCAGGCCGACGGCCCCCTGCCCGAGCCCAGGCGCGGCCGGCTGTCGCGCCGCGTCAAGAGCTTCCCCTACACGCCGCGCATCTCGCTGCGTCCGGACGAACGCGCCACGGCCTGGCTGCTGACGATCTCCACCAGCGACCGCGCCGGCCTGCTCTACGCCATTGCCCGCGTGCTGGCGCGGCATGGCATCAACCTGCAGCTGGCCAAGATTTCGACGCTGGGCGAGCGCGTGGAAGACACCTTCCTCGTCGACGGCCCGGCGCTGCAGCACAACAAGGCGCAGCTGCAGATCGAGAGCGAGCTGCTGGACGCGGTGTCGCTGCCGGCCTAGTTACTTCAGGTCGCCAGCAAGGCTGGCCAGCGTCTCCGGCGCGATCTGCACATGCGCCGGATAGTGGGTGTGGTCGCAGCCCAGCTTGACGGCCGCGCCCGCCTTCACCGCCTGGCGCATTGCCGCGCTCAGCTCGAAACGCACGAAATGCACCGCCGAGGTCTTCTCGTCGTTTTCGCGGTCGAGGTCCTCGTCGGCGATGGCGTAGACGCGAGCCTGGCCCTCGACCTCGATGAAGAGGCGGTCCTCGACGCCGATCAGCCTGGCCAGCTCGCGCTTGCGCTCATTCGGGTCGGGGTACTCGATGAGCAGCGTCCCCTTCCAGTTGCCGCCATCAGGCACCAGGGGCGCATAGGCATCGATCTCGCTCTGGATGCCCTCCTCCTCGAAGATCTTCTCGATGCGCAGCATCTCCTGGATCTGATAGCGGATGGTGCGCTCGTCCTCGAACTGCAGGTTCAGGTGCTCACCCAGCTGCACGCTGCGCAGCCGGCGGTGGGCCACGATGGCAGGCTTCTCGGTCTTGCGAAACCTGGCGTAGGCCTCCAGCGTCATCAGGCTGTCTTTGGTGATGGTCATGGCAAGCCGTAGGCGGTACGCATCAAGGTCAGTGGATGGGCCAGCGCCTTGGCGGGCGTGCCCGCCTGCGCCATGCCCTGGGCGATGTGGTGGCCGGCCAGCGCACAGTCGCTGGCGATGAAGTCGGGCTCGTCCTTGGCCATGGCCTTGAAGACGGGCTTGCCGATCTTCATCGCCACCGGGTGGGTCAGCGTCTTCACGCCATAGGTGCCCGCATGGCCCGAACAGCGCTCGACGGTATTGAGCTTGACCTCCACGCGCTGGCCGATGAGCTTGAACATCTCCTCGGTCTTGCGACCGATCTTCTGCACGCGGCCATGGCAGGGCACGTGATAGCTCACCTTGCCCAGGGCCTGCTTGAAGTCGGTCTTCAGCAGGCCGTCCTTGTGGCGGGCGACGAGGTACTCGAAGGGGTCCCACATCGCGTCCTGCACGAGCTTGACGTCGTCCTCGTCAGGGAACATCAGCGGCAGCTCCTGCTTGAACATCAGCGTGCAGCTCGGGATGGCCGACAGGATGGCGAAGCCGTCCTTGGCATAGGGCGCCAGCGTGGCGATGTTGGCCGTCTTGTGCTTCTCCACCGACGCCAGGTCACCCAGCTCCAGCTTGGGCATGCCGCAGCAGGCCTCCTTCTCGACGATGACGTAGGGGATGGCGTTGTGCTCCAGCACCTTGAGCAGGTCGAAGCCGATGCCGGGCTCGTTGTAGTTGACGTAGCAGGTCGAGAAGATCGCGACCTTGCCCGGCGTGCGCTCGCCCTGGGTGACGACCTGCGCCAGCGCCTTGGGCGCGCTCCAGCGGAAGCGCTTGGACGCCAGCTCGGGCAGCCAGGCGTCCGGGTGCACGCCCAGCTGTTTGTCCATCAGCTTGCGCGCGATCTTCGTGCGGTTCACGGCATTGACGGCCTGCACGACGATGGGAATGCCGGCGAACTGGCCGTGCACATCGGTGGACGCCAGGAACTTCTCACCGCCGCCGACCTCGCCCTTGCGGAACTTGATCGCCTTGGCCCGCAGCATGGTGTGGGGGAAGTCCAGGTTCCATGGGTGCGGCGGCACATAGGGACACTTGGTCATGTAGCAGAGGTCGCAGAGATAGCACTGGTCGACGACCTTCCAGAAATCCTGCTTGGCCACGCCATCCACCTCGCCGGTCTTGCCCTCGTCGACAAGATCGAACAGCGTCGGGAAGCTCTGGCACAGGCCGACGCAGCGGCGGCAGCCGTGGCAGATGTCGAAGATGCGCTCCATCTCGTGGAGGCATGCGGCTTCGTCGTTGAACTCGGGGCTCTTCCAATCGAGCGCGTGTCGGGTGGGCGCTTCGAGGTTGCCTTCTCTGGTGCTCATCGCGTCTCCTGCGCAGTCGTCTGCACGCGGCGCGCGAGCAGACGACTGCGGCCGCTCGTGCAGCCGCTTCGAGCTATGCCCCTGGCCTGCTAGTCCACCAGCGCGTCCAGCGCCTTCTGGTAGCGGTTGGCATGCGAGCGCTCGGCCTTGGCCAGCGTCTCGAACCAGTCGGCGATCTCGTCGAAGCCCTCGTCGCGCGCCGTCCTGGCCATGCCGGGGTACATGTCGGTGTACTCGTGCGTTTCACCGGCGACGGCAGCCGCGAGGTTCTGGCGGCTGCTGCCAATGGGCAGTCCGGTGGCGGGGTCGCCCACGGCCTCCAGGAATTCGAGATGTCCATGGGCGTGGCCCGTCTCACCCTCGGCGGTGGAACGGAACAACGCGGCCACGTCGTTCTGGCCCTCGATGTCGGCCTTGTTCGCGAAGTAGAGGTAGCGGCGGTTGGCCTGGGATTCGCCCGCGAAGGCGTCTTTCAGGTGCTGCTCGGTCTTGGAACCTTTCAAGCTCATCGCAGTCTCCGTTGGGGGTGGGGAGACGAGGACGCTACTCCTGTGCGGCCAGGCTCAGCCAATCGATAGCTTCAATGCACCTCATAGCAGGCCGCTATACCAACGCAGGCCCAGCAGTTGGCGCGCCAGTTGGTGGGAGCGTCCCTGGGGATCTGCCAGGTCGTGCAGCACGGTGAAATGGTTGCAGCCCGGCAGCGCCTCGCAGACGGGCACGGCGCGCGCCCCCCAGGCGGAGCGGATCAACTGGTTCTGGCGCTGGTATTCCTCGCTCTCCTGCTCGCCCACGAGGGCGATCAGCGTCTGCGGGGCACGCGGTGCCGGGAAGTGCACGGGGCTCAGCCGCCGCACGCTGGCCGCATCCAGCTGGAGATCGGTCTGCAGGAAGGGCACGCGCAACAGCGGCGCGAGGTCATGCAGGCCTGAGACGGACATGGCGCCCTGCACCAGGCGTCGCGGCAGGTCGGTGCCCACGCGCTTCCAGTCGCAGCAGCTCAGCATTGCCGCCAGATGGCCACCCGCCGAATGCCCGACCAGGACGATGCGACTGGGGTCCCCGCCCAGCCGGGCCCCGTGCCGCCAGGCCCAGGCGACGGCCTCGGTGAGCTGCATGGCGATGCGCTCGATGCCGACGTCGGGGCAGAGGTCGTAGTTCGGCACGACGACCAGGGCGCCCTCGTCCGTGAAGCTCGCGGCCAGGAAGGAATAGTCCGACTTGTCCAGCGACCGCCAGTAGCCGCCGTGGATGACGATGAGGATGGGCGCGAAGCCGCCGCCAAAGGCCGGGTCGGGCGTGAAGACGTCCAGCGTCTGCTTGGGATCGGCCCCGTAGCGCAGGTCGAGGTGGCAGCTGGAGCGTTCCCGCGTCAGCGCGGAGGCCTGGGCCCAGCGCCCCAGGATGTCGGCGCTGTCGGTCACGCGTTGGCGATTGTTGTACTGGGCCTCGAACCAGGTCGTCGGCTTGCGGGGCGTCATGGGCCAAGACGATAGCAGCCACTTCCCTTGGCTATACTTTCCCGGTCGCGTGGGGGGGTAGCTCAGCTGGGAGAGCGCCGCGTTCGCAATGCGGAGGTCGGGAGTTCGATCCTCCTCCTCTCCACCAACCGATCATCCTGAGCGATCCCGCATCGCCGCAGGAACCAAAAGGCCCTTGAGCATCAATGCTCCAGGGCTTTTTCTTTTTCTCGCGATCAAGTCATCCTGCGGCGCCGGAGATGCCCGCGTCCTTCCACGCAGCACATGACTTTTGATCGGGGCATGCCGTCCTGGCGGTGCTTCCTGTCGCCATCAATGTCATCAGATGTAAACCCAAATGACATCGATAACATTAAGCCGCACAGTGCGGGACATCAGCAGCCGGCGAGGGTCGCGCCGGCTCGAAAACCCACAACGACCAACGGAGACAACCCATGAACCGCTACCCAGCTGCGGCACGTACCGCAACGAAGCCGATCGGCCTCGCCCCGTCCAAGCCCTCTTTCATCCGCACGCTTGGGAGCCCGCTGCGGGCATGACGCCGACAGCTTCGGTTGGACACCAGCCGCACAAGCGATGGACGAGTTAGCAAAGACCTTCGTCGCCGATGGCGGATACGCCAAAGCTTAGCCTTCAGTCCAGCAGCGAGAAATGCCCAAGGACGAGCAAGAGACGGCGCGCTCATCGACGACACGCCGCTTGCATGTAAGCGATTTCAATGTCCCTGAAACGAGGCTGCTGCCAAAAAACGGCGCGTCGATCGCCGTTTGCAGACGTAGGCTGCGCACCCCGAGCAGTTTGAGCGAGGAGCTAGTTGCATCATGACGAGCGGACCCGTTGATGAGATGGCCTATGGCCCGGTGACGCAATTGCTTCGGAAATGGGCCGAGGGCGATGGCCAGGCGTTCGAGCGCTTGATTCCGCTTGTCTATGACGATCTGCGTCATCTCGCGCGCCGCCATCTGCGCGGCGAGCGCTCAGGTCACACGCTCCAGGGCACCGGCCTGGTCCACGAAGCCTTCCTGCGGTTGTCGCAGGAACGCGCAGTGCAGTGGAAGTCGCGCTCCCAACTCTTTGCGCTGATCTCCAAGCTGATGCGCCACATCCTGGTCGATCATGCGCGCGCACGCCAGACAGGCAAGCGCGGTGGCGGTCAGATCGCGGTGAGCCTCGAAGAGATCCATGAGGTGCCCACGCATTGGGACCAGTCCGTCCAGGCGGGCGAGTTGGCGCTCAACATCCTGGCGCTGGACCAGTGCTTGCAAAGGCTGGAACGCCTCGACCCGCAGCAGAACCAGGTCGTTGAACTGCGCTACTTCGGCGGGCTCAGCATCGACGAGACCGCCGAGACGCTGGGGATTTCTGCGGCGACGGTGAAGCGGGAATGGGTGACGGCGCGCGCCTGGCTGCTGCGCGAAATGGCGCGGCCCGCTGCAGCAGCGCCCCGCCACGACCAGTACTCCGCCGCGGCGCCGGCATGAGCGGGTATCGCTGTCCCGGGAGACCCCACCCTTGAGCGCATCGCTGGAAGCCGAGCTGTGGCGGCGTGCCAAGGCCGTCGTGGCCGACGCCATCGAGCGTCCTGCACACGAGCGCAGGGCTTTCGCGCGGCAAGCCAGCGGCGGCGACGCCGTGCTGATGCGCGAGGTCGAAGAACTGCTAGTCGCCGCTGACATTGCGGCCAGCCCCCTGGACGAGTCCCCCGCCGAATTCATGCTCGAGGCGCTGGAGCAACGCGCGTCCGGGGCATGGCTGGGGCGGACACTGGGTACCTACCGGCTCGTGTCCCTGATTGCCCGCGGCGGCATGGGCGAGGTCTACCTCGGTGAACGCGCCGACGGCCATTACGAGCAGCAGGTGGCCATCAAGGTGATGAGGGCCGATGCCGACCAGGCCGTTGCGCTGGAACCGTTCTGGGCCGAGCGGCGCATCCTCGCCTCGCTCGACCATCCCAACCTCGCCAAGCTGATCGATGCCGGCGTCACGGATGACGGCGCACCGTGGTTTGTCATGGAGCTCGTTCAAGGCGACGCCATTGACGCCTACTGCGACGACCGCGCGCTCGGGGTGGACGAACGGCTGCGACTTTTCGTCACCGTCTGCCAGGTCGTGGGCTACGCACACCGACGCGGCGTGGTGCACCGCGACCTGAAGCCGAGCAACATCCATGTGCGCGACGACGGCACGGTGAAGCTGCTGGATTTCGGCATCGCCGAGCAGCTGCGTCCGGCGCCGGCCGACCCCAAGCCCACGGGCGGGTCCTATCGCATCCTGACGCCCGAATACGCCAGTCCCGAGCAGATCCGCGGCGAGCCGGTCTCGCCGGCGAGCGATGTCTACTCGCTGGGCGTGCTGCTGTACCGGCTGCTCGCCCGGACCAGCCCCTACGGTCGCGACGTCGGCGACGGCTCGCTGAACCAGGCGATTTGCGAACGCGACCCTCCCTGGCCAAGCCAGGCAATCGACGCCGCCTTGACCGGCGCCCGCGCCTTGAGGCGGCAGCTGCGCGGCGGCCTGGATGCAGTGGTCATGAAGGCCCTCCACAAGTCGCCGGCGCAGCGCTATGCCAGCGCCGCGGAACTGGCGGACGACCTCTCCCGGCACCTGCAAGGCCTCGCAGTGGAGGCCCGGCCCCATGCGTGGCGCTACCGCATGGGCCGCTTCCTGCGACGCCACCGCGTGGTGCTCTCGGCGTCACTGCTGGTTCTGGTGGTCGCCTCCACGGTGGCGGCCTATGAAGCGTATGAGGCACGTCGGCAGAAGGCCCGTGCGGAGCAGCACTTCGCCGATGTCCGCAAGCTGGCAACCCTCATGCTGCGTGACCTTCAAAAGGCGCTCGCCCCGTTGCCGGGAGGCACGGCGGCGCGACGCATGGTCGTTCAGAACGCGCTCGACTCGCTGCGGCATTTGAGCGCCGAAGCCGCAGGGGACGCCGAGCTGCAGATCGAACTGGCCAGCGGATACCGCAGCATCGGCGACATCCAGGGGCGCCCGTATTCGGCCAACCTCGGCGACCCGAAGAGCGCGCGCGAGAGCTATGACCGCGGCATCGCGCTGGTGAAGGATCTGGTCGGCAACCCGCGCGTCACCGAGCCGACCCAGTCCCATGCCATGGCTGCGCTCGCCCAGCTCTATCAGCGCAAGGGCACGTTGCTGGCCTCCCAGGATGACGATGCCGCCGCGGAGCCACTGGTGGCCCAGGGTGTCGGGCTGATGGACAAGCTGGCCGCACGTGGCCCGCTGGATCCCGAACTGCAGACCATCCATGCCGCCATGCATTCCCAGCTGGCGCAGGTCCAGCGCTTCGTCGACAAGGTGGAGCCCTTCTTCAAGAGCCTGGAAGCCGCCCGGCGCCTGTACCTGGCCATCCTGGCCAGCCGCCCTGGCGACGAGACGGCCACGTCCGGGCTCGCCACCACCTACCTGGAAGAAGGTACCTACTATTTCGAGCGCGATGCGGAAGCCGCGACGGTCCAGCTGGCCATCGCCTCATTCCGACGCGCCCTCGAGCTGCAGGAACCGATCGTGAAAAAGCATGGCGACGACGCGCGCCTGAAACGCAATTTCGCCGCCCATCACGCCAACCTGGCCGCGGCCCTGATGCGCGCCAAGCAGCCACGCGACGCGGCCAACGCCTACCGGCAGGCGGTCCAGATGCTCTCCGAGCTGAGCGGCCGGGACCCCAGCAACGCGCAACTGCGCGCCGAGGTGGCCATCGTCACCGGTTCGATGAGCAAGGCGCTGCTGGCCAACGGGGACGCGGTGGCCGCCGTTGCAGCGGCGCAGCAGGCGGTGGAGGGCTACAACAGCCTTCCCGAGGGTTCGCTGCGCGACCTGAATACCCGCTACAAGCAGGGTGTCGCCCACTATCTGCTGGGCCAGGCCCTTGCCGCCGGCCACCAGCATCAACGGGCGTGCGCCGCGTGGCGACGCAGCCTGGTCATCCTGCAGGAAGTGCAGAGCCGCAACGGTGTCGGGCCGACCGGCACCACGCCGGACGTCGTGTCGCAGTCACTGCGTCGCTGCGACCCATCGACACCCAACTAAAGCGTATCCAGCTGAAACGCCATGAGCTGGTCGCTCCGCGTTTCTCGCCTTAAGCGGTATCTGGAACTGGTGCGCAGCCGAGGTGGATGGCATGGGAATGTTGACGTCTTTGGGATCGGCGTTCCGCCGTGATGACTACCTTCAGCAGCCGGGAGCAAACGGCGTGGCGCCGGTCTTGCTGCACGACGAGCCGCCAGGAGTGGAACGAGACCTGACCCAGCAACGCCTGCTGCCGGCACTGCTGGTCGCGCTGATGGCTGCCGAGACGCCCGAGCTGCGCCAGCGCTCGGTGAAGGCGATGCTGCAGTCGCTCGGCTTTGAATGGCTGGGCTACGGCTGCTTCAGCCAGGCAGGGGACCGGCCCGTGCCGCGGTCGTTCTGCACGACCTATGCCGATCCTGCCTGGACCCAGCGCTATTTCACCGAGTCCTACCACCTGGTCGATCCGCGGCTGCAGCGCGTTCCCGAGTCTGGCCTGCCGGTCATGTGGACGCTTGACGAGCTGGAGGTCGAGGCCGACACGCCTTCCTACCTGCGGGGCCTGCGCCAGCGCTTCTTTGATGACCTGCGCGCCACCGGCGCCGGCAGCGGCGTGATGATGGGCCTGCCGGGCATGCCGGGGCGTGACCGCCACATCATCAGCCTGGTCTCGAAGCGACCGAGCCGCGACTGGATGACCGATGCGGTATTGGGCCAGGTCCTGACCCTGGCCCTGTGCCTGCATGAGTTCTACAGCCGCTACACGCTGGCGCCGCAAGCAAACGATCCGCGCAGCGCGGCCGGCACGCTGACGCCGCTGCAGAGCGAGATCCTGGCGCGGCTGGCGCGCGGCCTGCCCGACAAGCTCATTGCCGCCCAACTCGACCTCTCGCTGCACAACGTCGACTACCACATGCGCCAGTTGCGCAAGCGCTTCGGCGTGCGCAATCGCCTGCAACTGATGCAGGCCGCACTGGGGCCCACTCCGCACGTCGCCTGAGCGCCCGCCCGCTGTTGCGCGGGCGGCCTCGTCGGATGGACCCGCCGACGGGCCGGCGGCCCGGGTGGCGTTCATGACTTCGGCGCGTGGTAGCCATCGGGCAACACCAGCACATCGCCCACTTCGATGTAGTTGGGGTTCTGGCCGCCGCGCGCGTTGATGGGACGCTTGTCGCTTTCCATGCGGTCGTTGAGCCACAGGTTGTGGCCATAGATCCACTCCACGACCTTGGGATCATTGCCGGCGATGCTCCAGACGCTCTCATCCGCCTTCACGGTGTAGGTGTTGCCGCGTGCGGTCTTCGACGTGTCCACCGGCGCGGGCGGCGTGTCGTCGGGCTTGGGCAGGGGCGGCGGCGCCATGCCATGCGCCTGCAGCCAGTTCTTCAAGCCCTCACCCCCACGGGCAGACAGCCGGATGTTGACGTCGGCCATGCAATGGATCTCGCGCGACTCCGGGTTGTAGTCGATGAAGTAGTGCGCCTTGCTGGGGTCGTTGACCTTGGCGGCGCCGGGTGCGGCCGCGATGTCCTTGTCGTAGACCCAGCTGCCACCGCGGTAGTAGGTCTGCGTCATCGGGTCCTCGAAGCGCTTCTTGCTGCCGTTGTAGGCCACGCTCGAATAGGAAAGATCCACCTTGGTCGGGTCCTCGGGCAGGGCCAGGAAGGCCTCGTAGTGCTCCGGCGCCTGCTTGTCGGTGTCGTATTCGGACGCCTGGCGTACCTGCTCCAGCCGACCCGTGCGCTGCAGCTCGTTGACCCAGTCCACGAACTTGTCGGGGTCGCCCTTGGCATCGCTGTAGGCATCCAGCAGCCCCTCGGCCAGCGACTCGCCGCTGAGCCAGCGGTTGAAGTTGGCCTTCAGCAGGTCGCGGTCGGCGAGATTGTCGGCGGCGCCCGGCAACATGCCGGCGGCGGAGAGGAAGTCTCGATCCACCGATTCCAGCTGCTTGTGGATCTTCTGCTCATTGCCGTACCAGTTGACCAGGTCGGTCGCCGTCCAGGCCATGGTGGCCAGCCAGCCTGCAGGGCCGGCCTCCATGAAAGGGAGCTTCTTGGCCATGAACTTGCCGACCGCCTCGTAGATATTCGCCGGCGTCATCACCGCCTTCAAGCCGAAGCGGCCGAGCGCGTACTTGTTGACGGCGCCCTCGATGGCCAGCTGCGCCGCCTTGATCGGTCCATCGCGCGTCACAGCCGCGCCACCTCGTGCGGCGATCCGCTTGGCCTCCTCGGTGGTGACCAGCGGATCCTTCAGCAGGTTCCAGGCCCCCTTGAACTCGAGCGTCGAGATCGCGACGTCGTTGGACAGGTTGACGGTGGCGGTCCAGAAGTTGCGCTGGTCCACCGGTTTTCCGTCGATGAAGTTGTTGACTTCACCCTTCGCGCGGCTCAAGTCCCACACCGCGGCATCGGCATGCAGCAGGCCGAAGAAGCCGATGGACTTCCATTCGGCGGTGCGGGTGAACTCGCTGCCGCGCTCGATCGTGCTGAGGCTCGGCAGGCCCCTGGTGTCGTTGAGAACCCTCTGCATGCTCGGCGGCAGTGCCTGGGCGCCCTTGTGCGCCAGCGCGGCACCGGCCTCGAGCACCTTGATGCCCGCGAAGCCCCCCACCAGCCCCAGCAGCACCGGCTTGCGCCAGGACTCGCTCGAGTCGAACTTGAGGTTGTGATAGAGGTAGTCCGTGAACCACAGCTGCGTGACGCCCACCGCGCCCCAGCTCGCCGCCGCCGCCGGGCCATGGTTGCCCAGCCGCCCATAGCCAGCACCGTAGACCCCCTTGAGCTTGTTGTTCTCGATGGCGTTCTCGGCGAAGTCGCCGGTCCACTGCAGGTACAGGTTCACCGGCACCACCCCTGCAGCCGCAGGCGGTGTGATGCCGGCGTCGCGCATCCAGTTCAGCGACGAATGCACCGCCTGCTCCTTGATGCGGGTCGAGGCGGCATCGCTGCCCATCAGCATGGTCTTGGTGTAGTCGTCGTCCAGCAGCGCCGTGCGCTTGTCGTCCACCTGGCTGTAGCCGTCCTGCTTGCCCAGCCTGTCGTCCTGGCCATAGAAGGTGACCATCTCGGTGTCGCGCAGCAGCTGGTAGCCGCGCGCGTCCAGGGCGCGCTTGCCGTCCTCGAAGGCCTTGGCGAAGTCGGGGTGCTGCTTGATCACGGCCTGCAGCGCTTTCTGCTGCTGCTCCTCGGTCATCAGTTTGCCGAAGCGCAGCTGCGGCACTTCAAGCGCGGCCATGTCCTTGTGCTTGTCTTCGAACAGCTGGCGCGAGTTTTTCTTCAGGTCGTCCAAGCCCTTGGCGGTGCTTTGCAGGGTTTCCTTTGCGAGGTCGACCTCATGCCCGCCGGCCGGGCCCCAATCCATCTTGAACTGGAAGTCCTTTTCCTGCCTGGCCGTCTCCAGAGCCAGCGTCGCCCCTGAACCGTTGGCGATGGCGCGCTGGAAGCCGCCATTGAGACGCCCCTGCTGCGGCCCCCAGTTCTCGACGATGTTCATCGTGAAGGACTGCCCGGCAGACTCGACAGCCTTCTGCACTTCGTCGGATTCCCAGGCCATCACCGGCTTGCCGTCCGCGCTGTTGCCAGTCGGATGCGAGCCGGCCGCGGCGCGGTCGATGACCGTGCTGACACCGCCAATGATCTCGTCGAAGTCCTTCAGGCCGTAGCCCATCAGCATGTCGTTGTCCATGCCGCGGAAGGACTTGAAATCCTCAGGCGTGCCGTCGATCGTCATCAGCTCCGCGGAGTGGTCGCCATGCAGCGAGACGTCGTCGATCACCTTGTCCAGGGTGCCGTTGCCGTCCGGACCGAACAGCTTGTTGACGATGCGCGCCGTGATCTCGGGCGTGAGTTCGGGATGCTGGGCCGGGTCGGTCAGCTCCATCAACTTGCGCGTGGCCGCCGTGGCGGGTGCCGCATAGTTCTTGTCCCGTCGGTAGGTGTCCCCGTACTCGTCCTTGTAGTCCTTGACGCCCTTGTCGTAGGCGTCGGTGACGGCCTGGGCCGATTCGTTCACATAGCTGTCGACGAGCTTCTTCACGCCCGGGTCCGACATCACCAGCTCGCGGATCTGCAGGCTGGTGTCGGCCGGCATCGCCTTGCCGAGGGCGAGCATCTGGTTGGTCGTGCCGCTGGCGCTCTCGGTGTGGCTGATGATGCGCGCCGCTGCGGCCATGCGGGTCAGGTCTTCGTCACCCAGGTAGCGGTCGACCAGGCTCATCGCGGCGTCGTCGATCGCCTTGTCGCGCGCGGCGCCGTCCGGCTGCCCGGCGGCGGCCAACGAGATCTCGTGCCCCAGGGTCTCCATCACGGCATTGCGCTTGGTCTCGTAGTCAGCCAGGGCCGTCTTGTAGGCGCCCTCATCCGTGTGGCCGGTCGCGTTGAGCTGCGCCTGCAGCGTCGTGACCTGGTCGGTCGCGCGGTGGAACTCGTAGAGCTTGTTGCCGGTGTCGCGCTGCTGGGCGTTCTCGGTCTTGACCGTCTTCAATGCGGCGTCGACCACCATCTGCGCCTCGGGGTCGTCGCGGAAGCGCTTGGCGATCTCGTGCGCCGCATCCTCGGTGGCCACCGCGTTCTTCGCGTCGGCCTTGTAGGTCTGGCGCAGCTCCGCCGCGATGGCCTGCTCGCTCTTGGCGCGTTCCCGGATCGTCAGGTTGGCGGCGCTGCGGTAGGCCTGGGCCGCCTTCTCGTAGTCCTCGCTGCCGGGCTTGTACTTGGCGAGCTCCGCTTCCTTCTTGCGCGCGTCCAGCAGCAGCTCGTGGGACAGGTCGATCTCGTCGTCCGTGTAGGTCTTCATCGCCGCCAGGTCGGTGGGCGACGCACCTGCCACACCCGCCGGCTCCGGCACGCCAGCGATCAGCCGCACCGTGGACGCGAGCGTGTCGGGCGATGCCGCCAGCACCGAGCCCGCCGGCGCGTTCTGCGGCGATTGCAAGGCAAACAGCACCGCGTCGTGCAGCGCCCCCTTGCCGACGTTGTGCGCGCGCAGCGCATCGCCGAACAGGTCGAGCCCGTCGGCACCACCGCCTGGCTTGGCTGGCGCGGCGAGGTGATCCAGCAACGTGCGCGCGAGTTGCCGCGCCTGCGCCGGGTCGCCAGCGGCATCGGCCGCCGTGGCCAGGTCGTCGACCAATGCGTGGTACTCCGCCTTGTCGTCGATGCCCGTGGTCTTGCCGGCCTGGCCGTCGGTCGGCAGGTCGGTGTGGCGCGCCTCCTGGCCCGCCGTCTCGGCAAGCTTGCTGACCACCGGCTGGGCCTTGGCCATCAGCTGCTTGCGCTGCTCGGGGCTCAGGCTCGTGTCTCCCATCGCCTGCGCGAGCTGTTGGGCAGCGGTGGCGGCGCCCGACTGGGCGTAGACGTCCTGGATCTGCTGGGCATAGCCGTCGACGTCATGCTTGGCGACGGGCACGCCCTGCATGGGCTGCAGGAACGGTGGCGGATTGCCGCCCAGGGGCGGCTTTGGCTGCAAGGGCCCCAGCCCGGGCGACAGCGGGTTGTTGCCACCGAGCGGAGGCGTGGCGCGCAGCGGCCCCAGGCCGTTGACGAAGGGCGAACCGCTGTTGAAGAGGGGCGCGGCTGCCAATGGATCGTAGAAGGCGTAGGTCGCCCTGGCCTTGTCGACCTGCTTCTGCGCTTGCTGGGTGGCGGCCGACGGCGCGGCCGGCGCGCGGTTGTCCTGCGCGTCCTTCAGCCTGGCCTTGGCGAGGCCGTGTTCCTTCTCCTTGAACACGGCCTGGGCTTCGGCCTTGAGCGCATCTGCTTGCTTGGCCTTGTGTTCGTCCTTCAGCTTCGCTGCCTTCTCCTGGTCCTGTTGGGCCCGGGTCTGCTCCGCCTTGGCTTGCGCTTCCTCGGCAGCCTTGCGCGCGGCTTCGGCCTGGCGCTTGGCTTCCTCGGCGCGGCGGCGGGCCTCCTCGGCACGGCGGCGCGCTTCCTCGGCGGCGCGACGTGCGGCCTCCTCGGCACGGCGACGCGCTTCTTCGGCCTGTGCGGCGTCGTCCCGGCCGACGAAAGAACTGGACCCTACGGCGTCAAGCATTCACTCTCTCCTTGTCTGTGGCGGATGGGCCTGATGTGCATTCCTGCCCGGCGATCAACAGTAGTTGCAGGGGTGTCGCCATCGCAACTACGAGTCCACGTAGCTAGCTGTCGGGCTGCGCCCACTGCAGCAGCCGGGCCACCGGCGCATACAGCGAGCGCGGAATCGGCTGGTCCTGCGGCACCTCGTCGTACAGCAGCTCGGCCAACTGCGGGTCGAAGGCCATCGGGATCAACGCCTCGCCCGCCACGCGGCGGATCTGTGCGGCCAGCTCGGCCTCGCCGCGCACCAGCACGCGCGGCAGGTCGTGCTCGCCGAGGTACTGCAGGGCCACCGCCACGCGCTGCGAATGGATGACGGCCGAGGCCATGCGCACGCGGTCCGCCAGACTCGCGTACACGGCCTCGAAGTGGGCGCTGCGGCGGCGCGAGCGGTTCAGCGGGTCGCCCTCGGCGTCCTTGTGCTCGCGCCTCACCTCGTCGATGGACATGCGCAGGCCCTTGATGAACTCGTAGCGCGTGTGCGCGTAGTCCACGCCCGCCATCAGCGCATAGACGAGCCCCGCCCAGGCGAAGCTCTGCAGCACGAGGCTGGCGCCGACGCTCATCGCGGCCGACGGCGTCGCATAGCCGAGCTTCAGCGCGGTATCGAGGCAACCGCGGATCACCAGCCACATCACCGATGCGAGCAGCGCCGTCTTGACCATCATCTTCAGCAGGTTGATGAGGTTGCGCGTCGAGAAGATCTTCTGGAAGCCCTGTGCCGGGTTGAGCCGGTTGACGTCGGGCTTGATGCGCTCCCAGGCCAGCAGCCCGCCCACCTGCGCGAACGAACCGACGAAGCCGCCCGCCGCCGCCATCGCGCCCAGGCCCAGCATCGTGGCAACCAACACTCGCCCGGCGTGCAGCAGCAATGCCGGCACGCCGTCGTCCGGCGCGATGAACAGGCGCTCGCTGGTGGCATGCAGCCACAGCTCGCGCCACAGGCCGAAGATCGTGGCGCCGGCCAGCCACAAGGCCAGCACGGCGAACAGGAAGACGGCGCTGGACGCCACGTCGTGGCTGAACACCACCTCGCCGCGCTTGCGTGCGTCGCGCAGCTTCTTGGACGTCGGAGCCTGATCCTTCTCAGCCACCGCGGGGCCTCATGGAAGAGCGCAGGAACTCGAGCACGCCGTTGTCGGGCCGCAGGAACTGCTGCAGGGAATCCCACAGCACATACATGAACAGCATCATCATCAGTGCGGCCAGCAGGCCCTTGAGCGACTGCGTGCTCTGGAACACGTTGAGCTGCGGTGCCACGCGCTGCAGCAGGCCGGCGCCCAGCTCCACCAGCATCAGCACCAGGATGACCGGCGCGGCCAGCTTGACGATCCAGGTGAACAGGGTGTCGCCCTGGCGGATGGCGAAGGCCTCGATGACGTGGCTCAGGTCCGGAAAGAAGTCGGCCACCGGCCACAGCCGGTAGGAGTCCACCACCGCACCCACCAGCGCCAGCATGCCGCCCGCCGACACGAAGAGGTTGATGACGACCCAGCCGAGGAACTCGCCGGTGGGGCCGTTGTCATGCCCTGCCACGGGGTCGAAGAAAGCGGCGTTGCTGGTGCCGGTCTGGAAGTCGATCAGGTCGCCCACGCTCTGGATGGCCCAGAAGAAGATGCCGAAGCCCAGGCCCAGCATCACGCCGATCAGCGCCTCCTTGGCGGCGATGGCCACCCACATCGTCACCGACAGCGCCGGCATCACGCCAGCCAGCGGCGACATGAACAGCGCCAGCATCAGCATCAGCGAATTGCGCGACATGCCGGTGATGACGTTGGGCGACAGGAAAGGCGTCACGGCGAACACGGCGAACAGCCGCGGCATCGTCAGCGCGATGGAAGCGAGCAGCTGCTCGGGATGGAGGAAGGCGGACTCGTCCATCAGGCCCGCCGCGCCGCCGACCACAGCTGCACCGAGGCTTCCTCGGTCGCTTCGTCCTGCCGGCGCTCCTGCTGCGCACGTTGCTCTGCCAAGGCGCGCTGCTGCATCTGCCTGGCCTTCTCCAGCTCCGCGCTGGCGCGGCGCAGCTGCGCGCGGCTCGCGTCGAGCAGCCCTGCAGCCTGCGCCACCACGACCTGTGCCTGCACCGCGGCCGCGCCGGCCGTCACGATGCGCCCGTCGAGCGCGCGGCTCCAGGCTCCCGCCTGGCGCATCTGCGCCACGCTGCAGCCGCCCTCGCCCACGGCCGCCACAGTGGACTGCCAGTGCTGCGCCTTGGCCTGGTGCTGCTGCAGCCATTGCTGCTCGGCCTCTTGCGCCCTCGCCTCGCAGGCCTGCAGCGCCCGCTGGTCACGCCCGACGGCCTGCAGCGCGCTGCGCTGATGGCGCTCGCGCACGTCGGCCAGCAGCTTCCAGGCGATGGCCATGTCACACGCCCTCGGCGAGCCGCCGCAGCGCCGCCAGGGTCTGCTCGAAGGCTTGGCGGTCGCCGGGCTTCTGCGCGAGGAACTGCTGCGTCGCAGCCCGGCGCTGCACCGCCAGGTCGGCCAGCGCTTCGGCGCCCTGGCGGTACTCGCCGATCTGGATCAGCAGCTCCAGCTCCTGGTACTTGGCCATCAGGGAGCGCAGGCGCCCGGCCGCCTGCGCATGCTCGGGCGACGCCACGGCCGACATCACGCGGCTCACGCTGGCCAGCACATCGATGGCGGGGTAGTGGTTGGCCGCGGCGAGCTTGCGCGACAGCACGATGTGGCCGTCCAGGATGGAGCGAACCTCCTCGGCGATGGGGTCGCTGTCGTCCTCGCCCTCGGTCAGTACCGAATACACGGCGGTGATGGAGCCGCGCTCGCCCTGCCCCGCGCGCTCCAGCAGTTGCGGCAGCATCGAGAAGATCGACGGCGGGTAGCTGCGCCGCGTGGGCGGCTCGCCGCTGGCCAGGCCGATCTCGCGCTGGGCGCGCGCAAAGCGCGTCAGCGAGTCCACCAGCAGTAGCACCTTCTGCCCCTGGTCGCGGAAATGCTCGGCGATGGTGGTGGCCACATAGGCCGACTTGATGCGCTCCATCGGGGGCCGGTCGGAGGTGGACACCACCATCACCGTGCGAGCCATGCCATCGGTGCCAAGGCTGCGCTCGATGAACTCCTTCACCTCGCGGCCACGCTCGCCGATCAGCGCCACCACGTTGACGTCGGCCGTGGAGCCCCGCGCCAGCATGCCCAGCAGCGTGCTCTTGCCCACGCCGGGCGGCGAGAACACACCCACGCGCTGGCCCTCGCCCAGCGTCAGCAGGCCGTCGATGGCGCGGATGCCGGTGGCCAGCGGCTCGGCCACCATGCGTCGCGCCAGCGGGTTCACCGGCTGACGCTGGACCGGCATGCGCGCCATTGCCTTCAGCGGGCCCTTGCCGTCCATGGGCTCACCCATGGCGTCGAGCACCCGCCCGAGCAGCCCGGGCCCGACGGGGCAGACATGGCCGCGGCCCGAGGGCACCACCTCGGTCAGCGCGGAGATGCCGGTGGTCGGCCCCAGCGGCGTCAGGATGGCCACCTGCTTCTGGAAGCCCACCACCTCCGCCAGCAGCGGTGGCTCGCCCGGCGTGCGCAGCTCGCAGAGTTCGCCCACATGGGCCTGGATGCCGGTCGCGTCGATCAGCATGCCCACTGCCTTGCTGACGCGGCCGCGCACGCCCACGGTGGGCAGGTGGCCGAAGGCGCGCGACAGGTCGTCGACGATGCTTTGCGTGGCCAGCTCGTCCATCAGCCCTGCTCCGTGGGCTGCAGCAACCCGCTGCGCTCCACCGCGGCGCGAAACGCGTCGAGCTGCGCATCAACACCGATCTGCAGCGTGCCCGAGGGCGTCTGCAGCACGCAGGCCTGGGCCGGCAGGGCCGGGTCGGCCACCACGGCCAGCGCCTGGGCCCAGGCCAGCTCGCCGCCGATCTGCCGCAGAGCCGTGCGCACATGCTCCTCCTGCGCAGGCGCCACGCGCAACATGACGAAGGGCTCGTGGCGTACCAGGGTGTCGACGCGGCGCAGCGCGGTCTCCAGCAGCGCCGCCGGATCGGCCTCGCCCAGGAACTGCCGCACGGCCTGGGCGACGATCTGCGCCATCGCCGCGCGCAGTGCCTGYAGCTGGCGCTGCGCGGCCAGGGCCTCGCCCACCAGCTGCTGGGCGTACTCGGCGCGTGCCGCCTCCAGCCCCTGCTCATGACCCTGGCGGCGGCTGTCCTCGGCCTGCTGCCGGGCCTGCTGCTCGATGCGGCGCGCCTCCTGCCGCGCGGCCTCCACGACGGCCGAGGCGTCCAGCAGCGCGGCGTACTCGGCCTCCTTCAGCACCTTGCGCTCGCTGAGCAGCTGCAGGTTGTCGGTCGTGATCAGAAAAGCCAGTCCCATTGCGGCAGTCTTTCCGGGACGATGCACAGCAGCATCAGCTCCCTGAGTTGTTCGAGCTGGCGCGGCTGCAGCGGTGGCACGCGCAAGCGGCTCACGCGCTGCGGCAACTTGRGCCGGATGCGCTGCAGCACCGCAGCCCCCTCGGGCAGCAGCGCGCCCGTCAGCAGCCGGTAGCCGCGCTGCACCATCACATGGCCGGCCGCATGAGGGTGCTCTTGCAGCCGCTGCACGTCGACGCGGATGTGGGTGAGCTGGGGCACGCGGTCGAGCATGAAGTCGACCGCGTCATCGGCCACGCGCAGCGCCTGCCGCCGCACCTGGCTCCCCAGGCCACCCCGCAGACCGAACAGCGGCTTGTGCGCCGCGAAGCCACAGTAGATGGCCAGCAGCCGCAGCGAGGTGGCGTCCATCAGGTCCACGCGCTTGAGCTGGGAATCGAACTGCAGGTCCACGGTCTCGTCGGCCAGGCCGCGGGCGCGCAGCAGTTGGCCAAGCACCGCACGGCCGGCGGGCCCGAGTTGCGCGGTCGTGCGATGGCGCACCGGCCAGTCGGGCGGCAGCCAGCTGGGATGCAACCCGTCCTCGGGGTGCAGTCCCTGGCGCAGCGCCAGTCGCAGCATGTCGAGCGGGCCATGCTCGGCTGCCGGTGGCGCTGCGTCGGTGACAGGCTGCAAGGTTCGCACGTCAGTTGCTCCACCGCGCTTTGCGCGGCCCGCGGCACACAGAACTTGCGGGCCGAGCGCCGGGCCGCTCCCTAGCCGGCCCGCGCTGGCGATGTGCTTGCGGCTCGATGCCGCAAGCATCGCCGTCCCCTCGGGGGACCGACCGGACTCGCTCGCGTTCAGCGATGCGAGGTTGGGCGAGGGGCAGCTTCATTTCAGCGCTTCAACAGCTGGCGCCGCGCCCAGGTGCGCCAATCGAGGCCCTGCCGGCGCAGCAGGCCAGGCAGCGCGATCAGGCAGGCCACTGCGGCCAGCAGCAGCACAGCGAGCGTGATCATGGTGCGGTCAAACGACAGGCCGGCCACCTCATAGCGCGGTGGCGTGTCGACGGCGGCCAGCGCCGCACCGCCGGGCCGCTTGGCCTCCACCAGCGACAGCGAGACCTGGTCATGCGACAGCCCCTCGATGCTGTGCGCCACCATGTCCTTGACGGTGGGCGCCAGCAGCCGCAGGTCCACGTCGGGGCGGTATTTGATGAAGACCGCTGCCGACGAGGGCTTGAGCTTGTCGCTCAGCGGGTCGTTGGCCGGGATCACCACATGCACCCGGGCGGCCACCACGCCGTCGATGGTGCGCAGCGTCTGCGACAGCTCCTGCGACACCGCATAGATGTAGCGCATGCGCTCTTCCGACGGCGTGGACACCAGGCCCTGCTTCTGGAAGACGTCGCCGATGCTGGCGTAGCGGTCGTGCGGCAGCCCCTGCGAGCGCAGCACGTCCAGGGCCGCGGGCAGGCGGCTTTCCTCGACCTTGAGCTGCCAGAGGCCGCCCTCGGCAGCCTCCTTCTCGGCGGGGATGCTCTCCGAGGTCAGCGCGGCCAGCATCTCGTTGGCCTCACGCTCGTTGAGGTTGGAATAGAGGTCGACCTTGCAGGCGGCAAGGGCGAGGCACACGACCAGGGCCGCGGCGGTGCAGAGTTGCCTAGCCATTGTTCTTCAGCAAGGAGTTGAACTGGTTGCTGCAGGCGCTGGCCAGGGCCGTGCACATATGCATCTTGCTGAAGTAGGTCATGGAGTCGTTGCTGAACCTGACGATCTCCATCTGCGCGCGACCGAATTCGACGGCGGCGGTCTGCGGATCGCCCAGGTCGGCTGCCGGCACCATGCGGTGGGCCATCAGCTCGCTGGCCCCGGGGCGCTGGCCGAAGAACTGGTCGGCAGCGCTGGACAGCGATTGCAGCGAGCCGGTGCCGCCGCTTGAAGGGCGAACCATGTAGCCGGCGAATTGCTTCGCCTCTGCCGGATCGATCGCAGCCGGCGCCGTGGCGCTGGCCTGGACCGCAACGGCCATGGCATCAACGGGTTGGACCATGATGACCTCGCTGGGGTGAAAGGGATGAAGAAGAAATGCCGCCCCGGCGCCGGGGCGGCGAGACGCGGGAAGGTCAGACCTTCTGCGACTGCTGGCGAACGTCGCTGGCCGCCTGCAGGACCGTGTTGGTCTGCTGGGCGTTGGCCGACGTGATGGCCGCGGTGCGCTGGGCGCTTTGCGACGTCACGGTGCTGAAGATGGTCAGCTGCTTGTTCTGTTCCAGGATTGCCTTGCTGTCCAGTCCGGACTCGGGTGCGGCTACGGCCATGGTTTGACTCCTAACGTCAAAGGTTGATGACATGACAAAAATCGCCCCCGCCCTCATGGACGGAGGCATTCCGCACGAAGGCCAGGCCTCCGGTGCGAAATCCTGTGGTGCTCATCGCGCGCCCTCCCTGCCTGGTGACACCACCAGGCCATCGGCCTCGATGCGCTTGAGTTCGGCGCCCGACTTGAGCACCGCCCCCTCGTAGTAGCGGTTGCCATTGGCGAGCTGGATGTAGCTCATGCCACTGGCGTCCTGCGTGATGCTGACCATGCGCGACGGCAGCACGCTCTGCCACGCGTCCCACTGCGCGCGCTGCTGTTCGCCCGCGCGGTCGACCTGGGGCCGCGGCCGCAGCTTCACCTGGTCGGACACCAGCACCGCGGGATGCAGGTCGTCGGCCAGGCGACGGATCTTCTGGCGCACCGATTCGTCCTCGGTCGCGCCGGCCACCACCAGCCGGCCCTGGCCCGCGTAGCTCATCGAGATGCCGGGGTCGCTCACGTAGCGGCGCGCCTGCTCGACGATTTCCTCGGCCGCGTGCACGCTGGTGCTGACCTGCCGGCCAAAAGGCGCCATGGTCTCGGCCAGTGCCTGCTTGCGCTGGCGCGATTCGACGTAGCCGCGCACGTTGAAACGGCCGCCGGCGACCGCGACCACTTCGACCTCGGGGAAGGGCTTCAGCGCCTTCTCCACCTCGGCCAGGTCGACCGTGGCGGCGCGGGTCGAGCTGCCCGCACCGCCGGCCCAGGCCAGCACGCCGGCCGCCCCGCCGACCGCCAGTACCACCACCGCCACGCTCAGCCAGGGCGAGCCACGGCGCGCGGGCGCCTGCAGCAGGGCGGCGGGCGGCGCGTCGCCGGGCATGATGCTTTCGGCCCACTCGGACGCCGGGTCGTCGTGCTCGGGCGCGGGATAGCTGCGGTCGACCTGGAAGTCGATGCTGCCGACCGACACCACGTCGCCCGCCACCACGCCCTTGCGCTGGGCCTGCACGTCCTGGCCGTTGAGCCTCACGGCGGCCGCGCCGACCTTCTGCAGCGACATCGCCAGTTCACCCACCGTGAACACCAGGTGGCGCGGCAGCACGTCGCTGCCGGGCAGCATGACCTCGCACTCGCCCGAAGCGCCCAGCGTGTTGACGCCAGGCTTGAGCGCAATGGTGCGGCCCTTGACCGCGCCACTGAGAAAGCGCAGGCACCAGCCCGGCACGGCGGCCGTGGTGGTGGTGTGGGCCCGCGCGTTCATTGCGTGGGCTCCTGCTGCACTGGCAGCGGCGGCTTGCTGCCGGGCGTGACGAGGCGCGGCGTCAGCAGATAGAAGCGCTCCATATTGTTCTGCTTTTTCTCGCTGTACTGGAACAGCTTGCCCAGCACCGGGATGCTGGACAGCAGCGGCACGCCCGAGGTCGCGTTGGCCTTCTCCTCCGAGGTGTAGCCGGCGATCAGCAGGCTCGTGCCTTCGTCCACCAGCGCCTGGGTGTTGACGGTGCGCCGCCGCACGACGGGGATGCGGTCGACGGTGGTGCTGCTGACGTCGCCGTCCTCGATGTCGATGGACATCAGCACGCCGCGGCCCTCCTTGTCGTCGACGATCAAGGGCGTCACGCGCACCGCGGTGCCGGCCGTGACGCTGTACAGGCTCGAATCCTGGAAACCGTCGACCCGCACATAGAACTCGCTGAGGTTCTCCAGCACCGCCTCGTTGTTGTCCAGCGTCAGCACCTTGGGCCGCGCGATGAAGTTGGCATTGCCCTTCTGGGCCAGCGCGCTGACGCGAGTCAGCAGGTAGTTGCGCAGGTCGTTGCCGATGGAGGCGGTGAACAGCGCGCCCAGCGGCGTGCTGGGGTTGCCCTGCGGGTTGACGGTGACGACCTGACCGGCCTCGGAGTTGGCGTTGCCGAAGGTCAGCGGCGGCAGGTTGCCGCGGCCGATCTGCAGGTCGCCGTGGCGGGCATGCAGCCGCCAGTCCACGCCCAGGCTGTCCAGCGTGTTGGTGCTGATGTCCATGATCGTGACCTCGATCTCGATCAGGCGCGGCCGCACGTCCATGGTCTGGATGAGCTTCTCGTAGCGCGCCATGCGCTCGGGCGTGTCGCGCACCAGCACCGCATTGAGCCGCGTGTCGGGCTGGAACTGCGGCAGTTCGCCGCTGGAGAACTCGGGGCCGCCGCCGTCACCATCATCCTCGGTCGCGCCGCTGCCCTCGCTGGACAGCTTGGCCACGCCGGCGTCGGCGCTGACGCCGAGCTTGGTGCGCCGCACCGGCCCGGTCACGGCCGAGGGTGCCGCTGCGCGCGCTGCCCCGGTGCGGCCATACAGATTGCGCAGCACGGTCGCCACGCCAGGAATGGACACCTGCTTGCCGGCGCGATTCATCTTGAAGTCGGCGGCCCAGGCATAGCGCAGCGGGAACACCTGCACCTCGGCACGGTCGTCGCGTGCCGCGCGCTGGTCGATCAGCCGCACCGTCTGGCGCACCAGTTCCACATAGCGCTTGGGACCCGAGACGTAGACGTTGCCATCCGCCTCGCTGATCTGCAGCGGATAGCGGGCGTCGGCAATCTTGAGCCGGGCCAGCGTGTCGGCGATGCGCTGCGCGTTCTTGCCGGCGATGGTGAACACCTCGCTGCGCGTGTCGGCGGCGGGGTCGACAAACAGAAAGGCACCGTCGTAATACCAGGTCAACCCGTTGGCCGCGCAGATATTGCTCAGCACCATCTGCACCGCACCGGGCTGGCTGCCGGTGATGGCGAAGCGGCCGCTGATGGTGCCGCCGACCTTGCCGTCGATGACCGCCGTGACGCCCTGCGACGCCGCCAGCTCGCGCAGGAAGTCGCCTACCGGCTTCTCGTTGGCTTCCATGCGGAAGGGCCGGCCGTTGCGCGGCAGGTCGGCCGCCCTGGCGGGGCTGGCCAGCAATGCCGCGACCAGGCCGGCGCAAAACAGGAGGTAGACGAAGCGCAGCATCAGCTCAGCGAAGTCAGGGTTTGGAAAGCGCGCTCGGCGAAGCGCAGCACATCGCGGCCGAGCCAGCCGGCCGTCACCACGAGGGCGATCAGCACTGCAATCAGGCGGACCGATTGGCCGATGCTCTGGTCCTGGATCTGCGTGACCGCCTGCAGCACGGCCACGACCAGCGAGGTCAGCGTGGACACCAGCACCATGGGCAACGAGACCATCAGCACGATCAGCAGTCCTTCGCGCGTGATGTCGAGGATGCTCTGAGGGGTCATTGATGCACCCTTCGGCCTGCGGCCTGTCCCGCCGAGCGGGAGCGAACTTGCTTGGGGCGGCCCAGCGCGGCGTTCATGCCGCCTCCGCGATCGGGGTGAAGGCCTGGGGCTGCGGGTTGCTGACCCAGCCCACCGGCTGCAGTGCGACGTCCTCGTCGACCTCCTGGTAGGACAGCACCGCCAGCTGGGGCGCCACCGGCTCGATCAGCGTCTTGATGTAGCGCCGCGTGTCGGACGACACGATGGCCACCACGCGCTGCTGGGCGCCACCGAGGATGCGGCGCACCTGTTCGCGCACGTCCTGCGCCACCGCGGGGTCGAGCAGCAGCAGGTTGCCGCGCGGCGAGCGTTCGATGGCGGCCTGCACGCGGTCGATCAGGCTGGACTCGAACAGGATGGCGTGCAGCTCGCGCCGCGCGCCGACGTGGCGGCTGGTGATGAAGCGGCCCAGGTCGATGCGCACCAGCTCCGTCAGCGCAACGACGTCGGGCTCGGTCGGCGCCCAGATCGCCAGGCTCTCGAAGATGGCATGCAGGTTGCGGATGGGCACGTTCTCCTGCAGCAGCCGGCGCAGCACCTCGGCCAGGCGCTGCAGCGGGACGGCGCGCGCCACTTCCGCCGCCAGCTCGGGCACCTCGCGCTGTGCCGCATGCAGCAGACGCTGCACCTCCTGCAGGCCGATCAGCTGGGCGATGTGGCGGCGTACCGCATGGTCCACATGCAGGCCCAGCACTTCTTCGCTAGTCCAGCTGCGGATCGCCGCCGGGGCGGTATCGACCCATACGACGCGGGGAAACGGCCCAAAGGGCTCCGCCACCTCGGCGCCCGCCGGCGGCGTGACGGCTTCGGCCGCGTCGAGCAGCCAGTGTCCCGGCCGCAGCGCGCCCTGGGAGACCACGACGTCCTGCACCAGCACCTGGTACTGGTGCTCGCCCAGGCCGCTGCCCCAGCCGACCTGCACGCGCGGGAACACCGGCCCCAGGTCGCTCTCGACGCGGGCCTTGGCCGCAGCCATGCGCTGGTCCAGCGCGGGGCGGTCCAGGCGCCCACGCAGGCCGGTGGACAGGCGCAGCTCCAGCGGTGCGGCGATGGCGCCCTGCACCACTTCCCCACCGTCGTCGTCCGCGTCGCTATAGGACATCCAGGCCGGCGTGCGGCGGCTGTCGAGCAGCCGGCGCGTCATCAGGCCGGCCCCCAGCACCATCAACGCCAGCGTGCCGAAGACCCACTTGGGAAAACCGGGCACCAGCAGGAAGCTGGCGGTGGCCAGGCCCGCGATCACCAGCGCGCGGGGATGAGCCATCAACTGGCGAGTGATCTGGTTGGCCAGCTGGCCCCCGTGCGGCTCGCCGACGGCCGACACGCGGGTGATGACCACGCCTGAGGCGATGGACACCAGCAGCGACGGGATCTGCGACACCATGCCGTCGCCCACGGTGAGGATGGCGTAGCGCTGCAACGCGCCGCCGATGCTCATGTCGTGCATCAGCGTGCCGATGGCCAAGCCCGCGAGGATGTTGACCAGCGCGATGACGATGCCGGCGATGGCGTCGCCCTTGACGAACTTCATCGCGCCGTCCATCGCGCCGTGCAGCGAGCACTCCTGCTCCAGCTGCTGGCGGCGCTTTTGCGCCTGCACCGACGACAGCACGCCGGCGCGCACGTCGGCGTCGATGCTCATCTGCTTGCCGGGCATGGCGTCCAGCGCGAAGCGCGCCGCCACCTCGGCCACGCGTTCGGAGCCTTTGGCGACGACGATGAACTGCACGATGGCGATGATCAGGAACACCACGCCGCCGACCACGACGTTGTTGCCGACGATCAGCTTGCCGAAGGTGTCGATGATGTGACCCGCATTGGCGTGCAGCAGGATGAGCTTGGTCGATGCGATGTTCAGCGCCAGCCGGAACAGCGTCGTGAACAGCAGCAGCGACGGGAAGGTGGACAGCGACAGCGCCGACGGCACATACATCGCCACGATGAGCAGGGTCAGGCTCATCGACAGGTTGGCGGCGATCAGGAAGTCCAGCAACGGCGTGGGCAGCGGCAGCACGAACAGCGCGACGATGGCCACCAGCATGCCGGCCAGCAGCAGGTCGTTGTGGCGGCCCGCGCTGGCGATCAGGTCCTTCATGCCGCTGCGTCGCGGCAGGTGTCTTTGCAGTGCGTTCGATGCGGGGTCGGCCATGCGAAGCACTCTATGGCGTGACTTTTTTACGCACCACTACGAGTCCCCGTAGCGCCCCGCCGTTATGCGCGGTGCTACGAATTCACGTAGTTCCTCCCAGCCCCGCGGATGGCTACGCTCGCCGCGTGCTGATGCCTACCGCCGTGATCGACCTGAGCGAGGTGAGCGCGTTGACGCGCTTGCCGACGCCTGCCTGCCTGGCTCTCAACCGTCTCTACGACCGCCGCGCGCCGCCCATCGAGCTGACGCTGCGGGGCGCGAGGCATCGCCTGCAGTGGCATTTCGGCAGCATCCAGGATTTCACTGGATTTGGCCGTTATCGATTCCGCCTCGGCCCTCACACGGGCTGGCTGATGCTGGATTCCCCCGCGCAGGCCGCACTGCTGCAGGAGCGCAGCCATGCCCTGCTGCCAGCCGAGTTGCGCTATGTGCTGCTGGCCGATGCACTGCAGCCGGTGGCCACCGCACTGGAGGCCACGCTGCGCCTGCATTTCGAATGGTCGCCCGGCGAGCCCGATGAGGACGCCGAGTCACTGTTGCCGCCGGAGTCCGCTGTCTGCTTCACGGTAGCCGCCGACGACCAGCCTCGGCGCTGGCAGGGCTTGCTGCTGTTCCAGGACCCCTCGGCGCTCGACAAGCTGGTGCCGCCTTTGCCGGCGGCCTCGGCCCGCCCCTTGGGCAGCGGCTTCGACAGCCTGCGCGTGCCGCTGGCTTTCCGCATCGGCGCCAGCGTGCTGAGCCTGGCCGAAGTGCGCGGCATCCGGCCGGGCGACATCGTCAGCGTCGAACACTGGACCGCCGCCGGCGCGGGCCTGGTCGTGCAGGCCGAGCTGGGTGGCCCTGCGGGCCGGCAACTTATCGCGCGTGCCGAGGGCTCGCGCATCACCGTCACGCAATGGAGAGACCTTTCGATGAAACGAGATGAGCTTGCCCCCGCCACTGAGGGCGACGACGCGACGGGCCTGCCGCTGGACCGACTCGATGCGCTGGAAGTGGCGCTGCGCTTCGAGGTGGGTCATCTGAGCCTGTCGCTCGGCGAGCTGAGGAACATCGGCTCCGGCCATGTGTTCGATCTGACGCAGCCGCTGAACCGCAGCCCGGTGCGCATCCTGGCCCATGGCAACGTGCTGGGCAAAGGCTTCCTGGTGGCGGTCGGTGAACGCCTGGGCGTGCGCGTCTCCGAGTTCGCGCCGACCGAGCTGAAGAACTGACGATGAACACCACCGGCATGCCCGAGCCCATGACGCTCGTGGCGCTGATCCTCGCCTTCGGGGTGGCGCCCTTCGTCGCGATGATGGTGACCAGCTATACCAAGCTGGTCATCGTCTTTGGCCTGCTGCGCACCGCGCTCGGCCTGCAGCAGACGCCGCCGAACATGGTGCTCAACGGCATCGCCATCATCCTGTCGGTCTACATCATGGCGCCGGTGGGCATGGAGGTGGCCGATGCGCTGCGTCACCGCCAGGCCGGTGCCAGGAGCGAGGGCTGGACTGACGTCGTGACGGTTCTGGACGCCGGCAAGGCGCCGCTCAAGGCCTTCCTGCAAAAGCACACGCATGAGCGTGAGCGTCAGTTTTTCCTGAAGTCGGCCGCGGCCATCTGGCCCAAGGAACAGGCTGACAGACTGCAGGCTGACGACTTTCTGGTGATGGTTCCCAGCTTCACGCTCAGTGAGCTGACCCGGGCATTCCAGATCGGTTTTGTGCTCTACCTGGTGTTCGTCGTGGTCGATCTGATCGTGGCGACGGTGCTGCTGGCGCTGGGCATGTCAATGATCTCGCCGACCACCATTTCGCTGCCGTTCAAATTGCTGTTGTTCGTCATGCTCGACGGGTGGGCCCGCTTGATTCACGGGCTGGTGCTTTCGTATCGATAGCCGTGCGGTAGCACCATGACGCAGATGAGCAATCCGCCAACGACGGTCGTCATCACCATCCCGGAGACGTTCAGCATGCCGAGTGCGAAGGTGAAGCCGCCCAGCAGCACTGTCGCGAGCAGCACGCCGACGATGCCGCCGCGGCCACCTTGGATCGCCACGCCGCCAAGGATGACGATGGTGATGGCGTCCAGCTCCCAACCCAGCGCGAGGTTGGGCCGCGTGCTGCCAATGCGGCCGGTCAGCTGCACGGCCGCCAACGCCGCCATCAGGCCGGCAAGCGTGAAGAGCAACAGACGGTAGCGCTGCACCGCGATGCCCGAGAAGCGCGCGGCCACGGGGTTGGCGCCAATGGCGTAGATGCGCCGGCCATGGACCGTGCGGTGTTGCAGCAGCATGAACACCACCGCCACGGCCAGCATGACGCCGAACTCGATCGGCACGATCAGCCACGGCCAACCCGCCAGATCCCCCAGCGTACCGTTGCCCCACTGGCTCAACCATTCCGGGTAGCCCGTGATGGCCTGGTCGCCCAGCAGCACCAGGGCCAGGCCGCGGTAGAGCGACAGCGTGCCGATGGTGACGACGATGGAGGGCAGCTGCCAGCGCGTGACCAGCCAGCCGTTGAATGCGCCGCACGCGATGCCGCAACCCAGAGCGGCGGCGATCATGCCGGCTGGGCCTGCGCCGGCCTGCATCGCATAGCCCATGGCCAGGGAGCACAGCGCCATCGTCGCGGCGATGGAGAGGTCGATCTCGCCCGCGATGATCAGCAGCGCCATGGCCATCGCGATCAAGGCCTTTTCCGACATATTGGTCGTGCTGTCGGCGATGGCGTACGGTGAGGCAAAGCCGTCGATGCCGAGCCCGAAGCCGACGTAGACGGCCACGATCAGTGCCGCCAGCACCCACTCCCAGGAACCCCAGGCTTTCATGCGGCTGGCCTTTCCAGGATCTGCTGCCCCGACCGGCGCTGCGCTCGCGAGTTCAGCATCACCGAAACCAGGATGACGGCGCCGGCAATCGCCTGCTGCCAGAACGGCGAGACGTGGATCACCGGCAGGGCCGCATTGATGACGCCGATGAACAGCACGCCCAGCAGCGCGCCACCGACCGTGCCGACACCCCCCGCGATGCTGACGCCACCCATGACGCAGGCCGCGATCACCGTGAGCTCGAAGCCAGCGGCGAGTTCGGTGAAAGCGATGGCATAGCGGCCGACCCAGAGCAAGCCGGCGAGCCCGGCCAGCGCGCCAGACAGCGTGTAGGCCATGCGGATGCGCTGCGGCACCGGGATACCCACGACCCGCGCAGCAGCCGGGTTGCCGCCGCAGGCGTAGAGGTCACGCCCTTCCCGGCGCCAGCGCAGCAGCCACCACCCCAATACAGCGACGGCGGCGGCGATCCACACCAGCAACGGCAAGCCCAGCAGCTCCGCGCGAGGCAAGGCCTTGATGGACGCGTGGATGTCTTGATCGTTGACCCATGCGCCCCCACTGACCAGGAAGATGGCGCCGCGATACACCGACATGGTGCCCAGCGTGACGACGATGGGCGGCAGCTCGAAACGCGTGATCAGCCAGCCGTTGAGGGCGCCCTGAGCCGCGCCCAGGGCCAGCGCGAGCACGATCAGCACCGGCGCGCCGGCACCCGGAAAGAGCTTGCCGAACAGCGCCACCAGCATGCCCGTCAGGGCCAGGTTGGCCGCCACGGAGAGGTCGATGCCGCGCGTGAGCAGAACGGGCATCTGGCCGATGACGAGGATGGCGAGCAGCGCCGAATCGTTGGCAATGTCCAGCGCATTGCGCGGGGTGAGAAACACGGGGGATCGCAAGCCCACGGCCAAGGTGATCGCCATGATGACGGCGGCCAAAGCCCATTCGCGGCGCGTCATGCGGCGTTCCTGCTCAGGCCCGAAGCCGCAGCCACGACAGTTTCTGCATCCACCTCGCCACGCTGGAACTCGGCGACTTGCCGGCCACGCTTCATGACGACCACGCGGTGGGCCAGGTGCATTACTTCGGGCAGCTCGGAAGACACCAGGATCACGGCCAGCCCCTGCTCCACCATCTCCGCCACCAGTTGATAGACGGCCTGCTTGGCGCCGACGTCTATGCCCTTGGTGGGCTCGTCCAGGATAACCACGCGCGGGGCCAGTCCCAGCCATTTGCCGATGACCACCTTCTGTTGGTTGCCGCCGGAGAGACCGGACAGCGGCGTGTCCTGGCTGGCGGTCTTGATGCTCAGCCGTTCGATCAGGCGCTGTGCCAACGCGCTCTCGCGCAGGGCAGACAACCAGGGCCCGCGCGAGACCTGGCCCTTCACCGCATGCGCGGGCCCGGCCAGCGCGGCCAGACTGAGGTTGTGCCGCACCGAGAAATCGAGAATGCCGCCCTGGCGCTGGCGCTCCTCGGGCACATAGGCCAGGCCCAGCGAGATGGCGTCGGCCGGGTCACGGATGCGCCGCTCCTGGCCGTCGATGGCGATGCTGCCGCGAGCCAGCGGCTTCAGCCCCATCAGCGCCAGCATGACCTCGCTGCGGCCCGCGCCGACCAGGCCGTAGAAGCCCAGGATCTCGCCACGCCTCAGCTCAAAGCTGATGCCGTCGAACTCGGTCGAATGGCTGAGATCGCGGGCCTCCAGCACAGTCGGACCAGGCTGTGTGTCCACGCGCGGGTACACCTGCTCGATGCTGCGGCCGGCCATCAGGCGCAGCAGCTCGGGCTCGGTGGCGTCCTGCATGCGCCCGGTGCCCACCGAGGCGCCATCGCGCAGCACCACGTAGTTGTCGCAGACGGCGAACAGCTCGTCGAACTTGTGCGAGATGAACAGCACCGCCACGCCGCGAGCCAGCAGCCCGCGCACGAGGCCGTAGAAGTCGCGGATCTCCGACTGCGACAGCGCGGCGGTCGGTTCGTCCAGGATGACGACGCGGGCCTGGTGCGACAGCGCCCGCGCGATCTCTATCAAGTGCCGTTGGGCCAGGCTGAGCTGGCTGACCGGCACCGTGGCGTCAAAGCCCGCGCCCACCTCGTCAAGCACCTCCTGCGCCAACCGGTTCATCGTCGCCCAGTCCACGACATGCAGCCCCCTCGGGCCCCGCATGGGCTGGCGGCCGATGAAGATGTTCTCGGCCGCCGTCAGCTCCTCGAACATCACCGTTTCCTGGTGCACGGCGACGATGCCGACGGCCTGGGCGGCGTGCGTGTCGTGCAGGCACAGCGGCTGACCGTCCAGCCACAGTTCGCCTTCGTCGGGCTGATGAACGCCGGTGAGGATCTTGACCAGCGTCGACTTGCCCGCGCCGTTCTCACCAATCACGGCAAGCGCCTGGCCCGGCCTCAGGTCAAGATCCACCCCGCGCAGCGCATGCGTCGGCCCGAAGCGCTTGTGGATGCCCCGCAGGCGGAGCACCCCGGCCGGGTCAGAAGAACTTGGCGAACTTGTCGACATTGCCGGCGTCGTAGGTGAACGGTTCGGCCATCACCGCCTCGGTGTTCGCGTCCAGCGTGACCGTGCCGACGCGGCCCACGCCGATCTTCGCGCCCGCGCTCGCCGTCGCCTTGCCGGTGACGAGGCCGTGGGCGATATAGACCGCCGAGTAGCCCAGGTCGATGGGGTTCCAGATGGCAAAGCTTTTCACCACGCCACTGTGCACGTGGCCGGCCATTTCCGATGGCAGGCCGAGGCCGGTGACGAAGACCTGGCCCACCCTCTTCTCGTCCTGTACGGCCTTGGCGGCCGCCGCGACGCCGACCGTCGTCGGCGCGACGATGGCCTTGAGGTTGGGGTAGCTCTTCAGCAAACCCTGGGCCTCGCGATAGCTCTTGTCGGTCTGGTCGTCGCCGTAAACCACGCTGACCAGCTTCAAGCCCTTGGCTGCGGGCTCGGCCAGCGCCTTCTTCATCTCTGCGATCCAGAGGTTCTGGTTGGTGGCCTGGGCGGTGGCCGACAGCACCGCGATCTCGCCGCTGCTGCCGATGGCGTCGGTCGTCAGGGCCACGAGCTTCTGGCCGATCAGCGCATTGGACGAAGGCGCGAGATGCACGAGGCGCCCATCCTTGCGCACCGCCGAATCGAAGGACACGACCTTGATGCCACGTGCCATGGCCTTCTTGAGCACCGGCACCAGCGCGTCGGGATCGTTGGCGGACACGACGATGGCCTTGACGTTCTGCGCAATCAGCGTGTTGATGACCTCGATCTGGCCCTCGGCCGTGGCCTTGGCCGGGCTGGCGAGCACGATCTCCACGCCGCCCAGCGCCTTGGCGGCTTCCTGCGCGCCCTGGTGGGCGGCAATGAAGAAGCCGTTGCCCGAGCTTTTGGCGACAAGGGCGATCTTGTCGGCGGCCAATGCGCCTTGGGCGGCCAGGCTGAAGGCTGCGGCGGAGACGGCGAGCGCCAGCGTGCGACGGCGAAGGGTCATGGTGCGTTCCTGGAAAGAGAGGCCAAGGCTGCGGCAGGCTACCCGGTCTCTTGGCCCACAACGAGCAAGCGGTTGAGCGAAGTCGCCAGCACCCGGGCCGCCCTACTGCGGCATCGTCGCCTGTGCGGGCATGGCTTTCTCCGGCGTGCTGCCCTCGCCGTCGAAAGGCCGCAGGCGGAAGGCGACGCGAACGGGTTCCAGCTTGGTGCGGTACTGCATGTGCGGCTGGCCGACATGGCTCCAGGAGTTGTCGCCCCCCACACCCCATTGCGCGCCGTCGATCAGCAGCGTGCCGTGGTCGTGGGGCACGATGTCGCTGCTCTTCCAGGTGCCGGGTGGGCGGCGGTAGAGGTCGGTGTAGGGGAAGGCCAGCGCGTTGGCCATCAGCAGCGCCCTGCCCTCCACGCGCAAGCCGCGGCCGCCGCCGGAGACTTCGAGCCAGCGCACATCGACCTTGTTGCCCGTGTCCTGCGGGCGCATGTAGTCGTGGTTCTGCTCGGCGATGGCGCCGCGCCACAGGCCGACGGCCGCACCGGTCTTGCGGTCGACATAGCTCTCGTGCGGGCCGCGTCCATACCAGCCGACCGTGGCCAGCGTTTGCGGAATGTCGAACCACAGGCCGACGCGGACGGGCGGCGGCAGGTCGCTCTTGAGCGGGGTGAACACGCCTGCCACGTCGACGCTGCCGTCTGCGCCCATGGTGTAGGTGGTGCTGAAGCGCGCCGCGCCGGCGCCGAGGTGGTGATCGACCGTGACCTCCACCGCACCGCCGGGCAGACGACGGCTCAGCACCGAGCGCACCTGACGCTCGTGGGTCATCAGCTTCCAGGGCGCTTGCTGGCGGACCGTGCCGGTCAGCGTGTCGTTGTCGGTCTCGGCGCGAAAGAAGTTCGGCCGGCCGCCGCTCAGCAGCGGTGCGCCGGTCTTGCCATAGCTGGTCAGCAGACCGGTCTTGCGGTCGAGTGCCAGCGTCGTGCCTGCGGCCGACAGCGTCACGGCGTCTGCGCTCTCCGTCAGCTGGACCGCGCCCTTGGCCGGCGGGCTGGATGCAAGCGCATGCGGCGCGAGGGTGAACTGCTCCCAGCCGACGACATAGCCCTCGGGCGTCAGCGGCACAGCACCCGCCTTCGCCTTGGCGCGAACGGTGATGAAGTACTCCGCGCCGGCCTTGCGAGCGATGCCGGCCAGCGGCAGCTTCACCTTCTGGGTTTGCCGCGCCTGCGTCGACAGCGCCGCCAGCGACCCGGAGGCGACCGTCACGCCGTTCTCCTGCAGCGCCCACTCAAACGCAAAGCCCGACAGGTCGCGGAAGTCGTGGCGGTTGCGCACGGTCACCGTGGATGAGCGCGGATCGAAGGCCTCGAACTGGATCGGCGAGTAGACCTTCTGCACTTCGTAGACATGCGGGTTGGGTGTGCGGTCGGGCTGGATCAGGCCGTCGCCGAACTCGATGTCGCCGCCGGGGTTGGGCCCGTACTCGCCGCCGTCGCCCCAGTAGCGCCGGCCGTCCTGGGTGGTGCGGAACATCGACTGGTCCACCCAGTCCCAGATGAAGCCGCCCTGCAGCTTCTCGTGCTGGTAGATCGTGTCCCAGTAGTCCTTGAAGTTGCCGCCCGAGTTGCCCTGCATGTGGGCGTACTCGCACTGGATCATGGGCTGGGTGCGGGTCGGGTCGGTCGCCCAGTCCACCATCTTCTCGATGTCGTCATACATCGGCGCGTAGATGTCGACGTAGGCATTGGGTTGGTGGTCCCAGTCGAGCGTGCCCCAGCCTAGGTAGGAAATCAGCCGCGAGGGGTCGCGCTGGCGCGCCTGTGCGGCGGCCTTCTCGAACGTGGGGCCGATGCCCGCCTCGTTGCCGAGCGACCAGAAGATCACCGAGGGGTGGTTCTTGTCGCGCTCGACCATGTTCATGACGCGGCTGACATGCGCAGCCTCCCACGCCGGGTCGAAGCCGAGTTGCAGCTTCTGGCGGAGCTCCGGGAACTTGTTGCCGTAGTCCATGTAGGCATGGCTCTCGATGTTGGCCTCGTCCATGACGTAGAGGCCGTACTCGTCGGCCAGCGCGTACCAGAGCTCGGCGTTCGGGTAGTGCGAGGTGCGCACGGCGTTGATGCTGTTGCGCTTCATCAGCTCGATGTCGCGGCGCATGGACGCTTCCGAGATCACATGGAAGGTCTCGGGGTCGTGCTCGTGGCGATTGACGCCGCGGATGACGATGGGCCGGCCGTTGACCATCACGAGGCCGCGCTTGATCTCGACGGTGCGGAAGCCGATGCGCTGTGGCGTTGCCTGGATGAGCTTGCCGTCGGCATCAAGCAGCTCGATCAGCAGCGTGTAGAGGTTGGGCGTCTCGGCCGTCCACTGGCGCACGTTCGGCACCGGCGCGGCCAGCGTCTCGGTGCGGGCCGCGCCGGCCGCGACCGTGGCGGCCTGGGTCGCGACCACCTTGTCGCCGTCCAGCAGCGTCATGCGCACTTGCAGCGGCTGGGCGCGCTCGGTCAGCGCCACGTCGGTCGACAGAAGTCCGTGGCGATAGTCCTTGTCCAGACCCGCATGCACGAAGAGGTCGGTCAGGCGAGTCTTCGGCACTGCCTTCAGGTAGACGGAGCGCTCGATGCCCGAGACGCGCCAGAAGTCCTGGTCTTCCAGATACGAGCCGTCGGACCAGCGGTGGATCTGGATGGCGACGACATTCTTCTGCGCCGGTTTCAACAGCGCCGTGACGTCGAACTCGCTGGGCAGCTTGGAATCCTCCGAGTAGCCGACCTCCGCACCGTTCACCCACACACGGTACGCGGAGCCGGCCGCGCCGATATGCAAGATGGCGTCCTGCCCGGACCAGCTGGCTGGCACCTCGACCGTGCGACGGTAGGAGCCCACCGGGTTGGTGGCGTGCGGGATCAGCGGCCTGTTGGCCGGGTGCGGATAGGTGATGTTGTTGTAGCGGGCCTGGTCATAGCCCTCGGCCTGCCACATGGCCGGGACCTTGATGGTCTTCCAGCCGGAGACGTCGTAGCCGGGCTTCTCGAAACCGGCCGGCACATCGTCCGAGGACGGCGAGAGGCTGAACGACCAGGGGCCGTCCAGCGTCTGGTAGCGGGCCGAGCGGGTCTTGTCGCCGGCCAGTGCCGCCTCGCGGCTCTCGAACGGGAAGTGGGTGGCTGAGGCCGGCAGCTTGCCGCGTGCAAAGACGGCCGGGTTCTCCCAGTCGGGCCGCGAGGCGTCCACCTGCACGGCCTGCACCTGGGGTGCCTGCGCCACCGCAGCTGCGGCACCCAACAAAAGCACCACGCTCAGGTGGGCGGCCATCAGTCTTGCATGCACAGGCATCTCCTGGGTTCTCAAAGCACGGTGATGTCTTTGTGCTGCGGCACGAGCGCCTTCATGGCGGCCCAGGCGACGAGGTAGGCCAGCGCGCAGATGGAGAACATGATCATGTAGCCCGTCGCCAGTTCACCGCGGGCACCGTAGGCGTCGAAGATCCAGCCGCCCAGCTTGGACACCGCCACACCGCCCAGCCCGCCGGCCATGCCGCCAATGCCGACGACCGAGCCGATGGCCCGCTTGGGGAACATGTCCGACACGGTGGTGAAGAGGTTGGCCGACCAGGCCTGGTGGGCTGACGCACCGATGCCGATGAGCAGCACGGGCAGCCAGTAGCTGATGCTGCCGAGCGGCTGCGCCAGCAGCACCACCAGCGGGAAGAAGGCGATGACGAGCATGGCGCGCATGCGGCCGTCATAGGGCTTGTAGCCGCGCTGCATGAAGTAGGTCGGGAACCAGCCGCCGCCGATGCTGCCGATCATGGTCATGCTGTACAGAACGGTCAGCGGCAGCGCGATGTCCGTCGTGCTCATGCCGTACTGGCTGGTGAGGTATTTCGGCAGCCAGAACAGGTAGAACCACCAGACGCCATCGGTCAGGAACTTGCCGGCGACAAAGGCCCAGGTCTGGCGATGCGCCAGTAGGCGAAACCACGGCACCTTGGCGCCTTCAACGGCAGGCTCGGTGGCTTCGCGATCGCTGTTGATGTAGGCCAGCTCCGCGGCGCCCAGCCGGCGCTGTTGGGGCGGCGCGTCGTAGAAAGTGAGCCACAGCGCGACCCACAGGAAGCCGATGGCGCCGATGGCGATGAAGGCCATCTGCCAGCCCCAGGTGACGGCGATCCATGGGACGGTGAGCGGCGCCAGGATGGCGCCGACGTTCGCGCCCGAATTGAAAATGCCGGTCGCGAAGGAGCGCTCCTTCTTGGGGAAGTATTCGGCGGTCGCCTTGATGGCGGCGGGGAAGTTGCCGGCCTCGCCGAGCGCCAACACGGCGCGCGACACCATGAAGCCGATCACCGACACGGGCAGCCCGATGCCGAGGGCCACCACGATGCCGCCAATGGGCACGGAGAAGGCATGCATCATGGCGCCCAGCGACCAGACGACGACGGCGATGGCGAAGGCGCGCTTGGTGCCGATGGCGTCGATGAAGCGGCCGGCGAACAGCATGGAGATCGCGTAGCCGAACTGGAAGACCGCCGTGATGTTGGCGTAGTCCGTGTTGGTCCAGCCGAACTCCTTGGACAACGACGGCGCCAGCAGGCTCAGCACCTGCCGGTCCAGGTAGTTGACGGTGGTGGCGAAGAACAGCAGCGCGCAGATGGTCCATCTGTACTTGCCGATGACTTGCGGGTTCATGGTCGTCCTCTTCAATCGTTGTCGACCAGCTTGTCGCCGACGAACACGCGGTAGCGGCGGATTCGGCCGGTGACGCCGTCCGGCCCCTGGCGCGGCGTGTAGCGCATGCCGGCGATGTCGACCGGCGCGCCGAGATCGATGATGAGGCGCGGGGGACCCGAGGGACGGACGGTACCGCTGTAGGCCGTGTGCCAATAGTCAGTCGCCTGACCGTTGATGGCATTCAACGCGCCGCCATCTTCCTTGCGCGCCTCCTCGCTGCTGGCGTAGGCGATGGTCCAGGCCGTCTGGTTCAGCGCCTTGCCCTGCGCGTCGAGCAGCGCGAGTTCGGCTATTGCCGCATGGGGTTTGCCGTCGAAGGTGTCGAGTACCTCGATGCAGAGTTGGCGGCCGCGGGCGGGCTCGGCAAAGCGCACGTCCTGGGTGGCCGGGCCGCTGGCGAACTGGCCGGCATGCACCGGCGCCAACCCCGCCAGACGCGGGCGCGCCTTGCTGGGCGGCCGCGCCAGGTCGAGCTCTGGCCGCAGCTGGTCGAGCACGGGCGCGGTCTTGCCTTCGATGCGATTGGCGCGCGGCCCGGTCAGGTCGAGCACCACGACCTCGTTGCGGCCGGCCTTGATCCACGGGCCCGGCAGATACATCGTCTGGGTGGGACCGATGCTCCAGTAGCGGCCCAGGCAGTGGCCGTTGATCCAGACAATGCCCTGACCCCAGGACGACATGTCGAGGAAGGTGTCGGCAGGTGCCGCCGCGTCGAAGCCGCCGCGCCAGAAGGCGGGGCCGGCGGCTTTCTTGGATTGCCAACGCAGCGGCGGCAACTCGCCATCGGCGCCGAAGTCGATGGCGCGAATTTCCCAGTCCTTGAGTTCCTGAGCCGCGTTCTTCGAGGTGCGGAACAGCACCGGGCCTTGCAGGCCCTTGCGGTCGTGGACCTCCATGCCGAAGTTCACGCGGGCAATCGTGTACAGCAGGATCTCGACCGTGGTGTCACGGCTGCGCGCCGGGATATCGACGCTGAAGCGGCGGTGTCGCGTGTCCATGGTGCCGGCCAGGCGGCCGCCGACAAACACCCAGGCCAGGTCGCGCGCATTCGCCGCCTCCAGCTTGCCCGCAGGGCCGGCGGGCAGCGTGACGCGATAGGCGACCAGGCCGCGACTGATGTCGTACTGCTCGATGTTCTTCGGCGATTCGGCAGGAATAGCCTGCGCCGGCAGGTTGGCGAGCACCGGTGCCGTCTCGGTGAGCGCGAACGAAGGGATCGTCATCACCGGCAACCTGGCCGGCGGATCGGGCAGGATCTCGCCCGGCTTCAGGTGCTTCGCGAGGCATTCACGGTAGGTGCGGAACTTCTCGCCGAGCCAGCCAGCCTCGCCGATGGGCGCGTCGTAGTCGTAGCTGGTCGTGTCGGGTCGGAAGGGCCGGTCACAGCCGCCCCAGAGGCCGAAGGTCGTGCCGCCATGGGCCATGTAGAGGCTGAACGAGCCGTTGGCCTTCAGCATCACGTCAATGTCCTGCACGGCGCGCGCGTTGTCGCCGCGGCGGTGGGGTGCGCCCCAGGTGTCGAACCAGCCGGAGTAGTACTCGCCGCACATCAGCGGCCCCTTCTGCAGATCGGCCAGCGCCTTGAAGCCGGTCGCCGGGTCGCTGCCGAAGTTGGCCACCATGAACAGTTCCGGGATGTGCGTCCTGGCCACCGCGTTGGTCGGGTTGCACTGGAACAGCGGCACGTCGAAGCCGCCGTCGACGACCGCCTGACGCATCACGCGCATGTACTCGCGGTCGTCGCTGAGGAAGCCGTATTCGTTCTCCACCTGCACCATCAGGATGGGGCCGCCCTGCGTGACCTGCATGGGCGCCAGCACCCGCCCGACTTCCTTCATCCAGCGCCGCGCCGGCTGCACGAAGGCGTCATCGCGGCTGCGCAGGAAAGCATCGCCCGGGTGCTTCAGCAGCCACCACGGCAGGCCGCCCATTTCCCATTCGGCGCAGGCGTACGGCCCGGGGCGCAGGATGACCCACAGACCTTCGGCCTGGGCCAGCCGGCAGAACTCGACTGCATCGCGCTGGCCTTCCCATCGGTACTGGCCTTCGCGCCATTCGTGGAAGTTCCAGAACAGATAGGCGCAGACCGTGTTCATGCCCATGGCCTTGATGGCCTGCAGGCGATGCTTCCAATACTCACGCGGCACCCGCGCGAAGTGCATTTCGCCGCAGCGGATCTGCAAGGGCTTCCCATCGAGCAGGAAGTCGGCCTCGCCGATCGTGAAGCGCTGTGCGGCCGCGCTGGCAGACGGTGGATTCAGCAGAAGCGTGGCGCCAGATGCTGCCGCCCCGAGCAGCCGACGACGAGGTAGTAGAACGGTCATGGTGGGTTCCGGATTCGGCAGTCTGGATCAAAAAACACCCCGCCTCGCGGGGCGAGACAGGGTGAACAGCAAGCGCCTGAGCGCCGCACGGAGAAACAGGAAAAAGGCGACAACGAGCCTCAGAACGCCACCCGCACACCCACGTTGAAGCGGCGCCCGACGTCTTCCAGCGTCAGGAACTGCGACTCGTTGTTGGCGTACTCGTGCATGCGTTCGTTGTTCAGGTTGATCGCGTCGGCATACAGCGAAATCGTCGGCGTGACGTTGTAGCGCACGCTCGCATCGGCTTGGCCATAGGCGGCACGGGTGCGCGGCAAGGTGCTGCCGCCGCCGCAGTCGACGGAGAAGTGGTTGCGCCAGTTGTAGCTCAGGCGCGCCTGGAAGCGGCTGTTCTCGTAGAACACCGAGCCGTTGTAGGACTGCTTGGACAGGCCCGGATAGCCGCAGGTCGCCACACCGCCTTCACGCTCGGCGTTGGCATCCACATAGGTGAAGTTCGCCGCGACGCCGAAGCCCTGCAGAAGGCTGATGCCCGAGTCGAAGGCGTATTGCCCGGCCAGCTCCAGCCCCTTGATCTTGCCGTGCTGGCCGTTGCGGATCCGGGTGTCGTGCGCGATCTCGGCGTACTGCGGCAGCTGGACGTCGACCAGCTGGGTTTCCAGGAAGTCGGTGACCTTCTTGTGGAAGACGGCCGCGCTGAGGTAGTTGGTCTTGGACAGGTACCACTCCAGCGACGCGTCCAGGTTGGTCGAGCGCATCGGCCTGAGGTAGGGGTTGCCGCCGCCGGTCTGCACGTCGCCATAGCGACCGCCATACCAGTTGTCCACACCCATCTGGTTCAGCGTCGGGCGCGTCAAGGTCTTGGAGGCGGCCAGGCGCAGCACCAGGTCCCGGGTCAGGTCGAGTTTGAGGTTGGCCGACGGCAGCAGGTTGTTGTAGCTGTTGTCGACCGAGTTCACGGTGCTTGGGCCGTAGTTCAGGATGTAGGTCGTGTCGTTCGGGCTCTTGACGGCCGACAGCAGCACCCGGCTGATGCCCATCGACGTGGAGTTCACGTGCACATAGCGCACGCCTGCATTGCCCGACCAGCCATCGCCCTCCCACTTGCTGTCCACGAACAGGCTGGACACCTTCTCCTTGACGGCCCACATCGACGGCTTGGTGTAGTCGATGGCCATCGGACCGTTGGGGTACTTGGTCTTGTCGCCGTAGAGCGCCGGATCGTTCGACTGCGCGATCAGCGACGGCTGGTTCAGGTAGGCCATGTAGGCGTAGGGGTCGAACCTGAGGAAGGTCGATGGCATCGCGCCTTCCGCGCCCAGGATGTTGTCGAGCTTGCTCACCGTGAACAGCGATGCCGGCAGCGACACGTGATAGCCGCTGAAGGCGTTCCAGGAGTCACTGTTCCACTGGGTGCGGTCGACCTTGCGGCGCGAGGCCGACAGCCCGAATTGCAGGCCCTTGAAGGCACCGATCTCGTGGTCCCACCCCAGGTTGACGCGACCTTCCTTCAGGTCGTCGCCGTTGCGGATCTGCCCGTAGGCGACCGCGTGGGCGCGCACGGCGGTGGGATTGGAGAGGCTGTCGCCGAAGTGGATGGTGGGCGTGCCGTCGAAGGTCAGCACGTCGCCGTTCTTGGGCACCATGCCGGCGACGATCCACATGTCGGGCGAGCCCGAGGTCGTGCGCGACGTGGACAGGTCGGCTTCGAGGTTCCACTCGGGCGCCAGCGCCCACTTGGCATTACCGCCGAAGGCCTTGGTCGTCGACAGGCGGTCGCCGGCCTTGACGATCATGTCGTTCGAGTTCGCCTCGCCGAGCAGCTTGCCCGGGCCGGCGATTTCGGGGTTGTTGGCGAAGAAGGTCGAGCCGGGTCGCAGGAAGCTGGTGATCTGGTTGTCGGCGTTGAACTTGACGCCGAGCTGGGTGGGGTTGTTCCAATCGCTGACCGCGATGACGTCGTTCTTCTGGTCCAGGCGCGAGTACAGCGCATCGGCCGAGAGCTTGAGTGCCGAGGTCGGATTGAACTGGACCGTGCCCGCGGCGACCAGGCGCTTGCGGCGCTCGTTCTCTTCCTGGAAGCCGAAGCTCTGCGGGATGTAGAGCTTCTTGACCGTCACGTCGGCCATGGTCAGGTTCTTGGAATTGAGATCGCCGTTGATCAGCGACACGTCCTTGTAGTTCCACGCGTCGTTGACGACCTTGGTCTGCTTCGAGGCGCGGTCGGTATACGACAGGGAACCGCTGATGCCGAAGCTGCGGTCGTCGTTCGCGAACGAATACATCGCGCTCGCGTTGGGCGTCTTTTTCTTGGAGTTCGAATCGTAGGAGCCGGACAGATTCACTACCGCGCTGTGACCTTTTCGGCCCAACAGCGGGCGCGCCGTTTGAATATCGACCGTGGAGCCGATACCGCCTTCCGGAAGGAAGGCCTGGGCCGTCTTGTAAACCAGCGCCTTGGAAATGAGATCGGGCGACAGCAGGTCGAACGAGAACTCACGGCCGCCGGTATCGCTGGTCAGCGTTCGCCCATTGACGAGCACATTGTTGAATTCAGGACCTAAACCCCGGACGGAAATATACCGACCCTCGCCGTTGTTGCGCTGGATCTGCACGCCGGTGACACGTTGCAGCGACTCGGCGATATTGGTGTCTGGGAATTTGCCGGCGTCTTCGGCAGACACCGCATCCACCACGCCCTCCTGCATGCGCTTCGTCGCGACCGACGATTCCAGCGAGGCACGGATGCCGGTGACGACGACACGCTCCAAGTCCGTCTTTTCCTTGGTTGCGTCCTGGGCATGCACTGGGGATGCCAGCCACAATTGACCAATCAAACCGGCGAGGACGGTTTTTATGAAATTCTCTGACCGCATGCTTGTCTCCGTGAGGTGAATACGCGGCGCGCGAGGAAAAAACCGCGCCGGCCGCGCTATTGATAGCGAGGATTACGCTGCCCGGCGAAATAGTTCGCTGAACATGTAATATCAACAGGCTAGCATCGGCAGTTTTTTAATTCTTATGCCGTTTCGCCCGCGTCGCATTCAAAGTTCATATAGCTGCAAACATGTAGTTACGAGTATTCGCAGGCCCTTGGGAGATAGGGATATCTCGGCGCCCGAATTTATGGCCGCCACTGCAGCACGCGCACCTTGCTGGCCGGAACATCGGCGGCACCCTCCCCGTCCACCTGCCTCACGGTTTGCAGGAACAGATTCAATTCGCCTTGCTTGCGCCACAACGCCGTGTCGAAGCTGGGCTCCCACGCCCCCACGGAATCCGTTGTCAGGTCGCGCACGGTCCAGCGCTTGGCGCTGAAGTCGGTGATGCGGGCGACCGACACCTTGCTGCCGCGCTCTTCATCACGGAACACCAGCAGCGCCGTGGGCTGGCTGCCTTGCAGGCTGACCATGATCTGCGGCCGCGACACGGGAATCGCCTTGGTGCCCACGCCGCTGAGCGAAAACGGCGTGCGTCGGAAGCCCAGCTCCAGTTCCCGCCAGGCGCCGCCGCGGCGGTAGACGACCTGATATTGCGGCACCGTGCTGCCCGCCCGCCGCCAGTAGCTGGCGATGTAGGGCTGGCCGTCCTGGTCGGCCGACATCGACGTCTGGTTGATCAACTCGCTGTGCTGCGGGATGCGCGCGGCGTACTCGGCGCTGGCGGCCGTGATGGGCAGCGTGTAGGGCCGGCCCTCCGACGTTTCCCAGGTCCGGCCGCCGTCGCGCGAGCGGGCATAGGCCATGTCGTGGTTGCTGGCGACGTCTGGCGACTCGCGCCAGACCCAGGACATGTGCAGCGTGCCGCGGTGGTCGACGAAGGCCTGCCAGTAGGCGTTGCGCTTGCCTTCCCCGCTGATCAAGTTGCCGTGCAACCGCGTCCACGTTTGAGTCGCCACGTCGTAGCGGTTGATGACCAGGTTGCCGCGGCCCGAGCCGCCGTCGCGGTAGAAGAACAGCAGGTGGCCGTCCGGCTGGCGGTGGAACTCCGGGTAGGACACGGAACCCTCGTCCTTCCCCGTCATCGGCATCTCGCTCGTCATCTCCAGGGCGCCGGGCTGCAGGCTGCGCGCGTAGCGCAGCGCGCTGTTGTGGTGGTCCCAGGCGAGATGCAGGTAGCCCGCACCGTCGACCATGATGCTGATGCTGTTGTGCGCGTCCAGCGCATTGCCTTTGTAGGGCGTGGTCTTCAGCTCCCAGGCGTCGCTGCCCAGCTTGCGCTTGCCCAGGACGACGTTGGCGTCCTGGTCGTAGTAGGCGATGTACTGCACGTCGCCCTGCGTGACGAGGGAGTTCTTGCGGAACACGACGGCATTGACGGAGTTCCGCGCCCAGCCATCGGCCACGTCCACCAGACGCACGTCACTTGCGGGCACAGCCTCGCGTTGCGGCGCGATTGCGCAACCGGCAACCAACGCCGCGATGACCAGAGCTAACGATGCTGTTTTCATGCGAGTGCAAAGGAGCGAGCCTCGCATGGAGCCCGCTCTGCATTCAATCAACGTCGTGCTCAGAACTTGCCGCGCAGCCCGATCTTGAAGGTGCGGCCGTCGTACTTCGCGTAGTCCATGCGGGTCTTGTTGCCCAGGCCGTACTGGCCGGTGGCGTCTTCGAAGTAGTCGTAGGCCAGCGTGTTGGACAGGTTCAGCGCGTCCAGGCGGATCTCCAGCGAATCGTTGATCTTGTAGCTGACGTTGGCGTCCAGATAGCCACGGCCGGCGCGCCAGCGGATCAGGTCGTCACCGTTGTTCTTCGGGTTGTCGCCATGCAGCGAGCGGCCCTTGTAGTTGTAGGACGTGCGGAAGGCGAACGGACCTTTCTCGTAGTAGAGCGTGGTGCTGTAGGCGTACTTGGGCACCGAGTTCACGTCGATGGTGTTGCCCGCGTTGGTGATCCACTGCGCGCTGTTGAACGGATTGATGTGCGTGTAGCTGGCCAGCGCACCGAAGCCCTTGAAGGGATCGGGCAGGAAGTTGAAGTCCTGCTGGTAGGCCAGCTCGAAGCCCTTCAGGGTCTGCTTGCCGGCGTTGCTGAAGGTGCGCAGGTTCATCGGCAGCGCAGGGTCGACCTTGCCCTGCGCGTTCTGGAAGATGGCACCCAACGCGGTATCGGGCAGGCCCAGCGCACCGAAAGTGGTCTGCGTGGTGGCGGCCACGGTGGCGTCGGTCAGCTCCTTCTTGAAGAGCGCGGCCGACAGCATGCTGCCCTTCTGGAAGTACCACTCCAGGCTGGTGTCCAGGTTCTTGGACTGCTGCGGGCGCAGGCTCGGGTTGCCGGCGGTGGCCGTGTTGTCGAAGGGGTTGGGGATGACAGTCTGAGCCGCAATGATGGACAGCGATGCGCGGCTGAGGGTCTTGCCCCAGGAGGCGCGCCAGGTCAGGGTGTCCGTCAGGTCCAGTGCCGAGCTCACGGCCGGCAGCACGTTGCTGTAAGAGCCCTTCTCCTGGTTGGGCAGGTAGGTCAGGCTGGTGCCTTGCTGCTTGAAGTTGTCGATCAGCGTCTTGGTGCGCGAGTAGCGCACGCCGGCGTTCAGGCGCAGTTCCCTGCCAAACACCTCGCCCCTGAAGTCGGATTGGATGAAGCCGGTCGACACGTTCTCCTGTGCCTTGAAGCTCTGCGCCGGCGTGAAGGTCGCCTCCGAGTTGAAGGCCAGCGGGTCGAAGGTGGCGTAGGTGTAGTCGCGGGTGAAGGTGCCCCAGGCGTGCGGCCAGCCGGCGCCCATGTCGAGGTTGCCGATCGGCAGCGTGGAGGTCATGCCCGAACGCAGGCCTGCCGTGCCCAGGGTATTGAGCTTGGCGGTGGCGCCGGAGGTGCCGTTGCGCTTGTTGATGTCCTTGGAGGTCTCGGCGTACACCAGGCCGGCCTTCAGGTGGCCGGTCCAGTCGCCGGCCAGGGCGTAGTCCCAGTCGGCCACGACGCGGCCCTGCTTGCCCTTGTCGGTCTCGCGGGTCCAGCCGGTACCGATGCCGAAGCCCTGGAAATTGGCCGGGTCGGTGTAGCTGACCGGCGAGGACATCGACGGATAGACGTGGTCGCTACCGTAGTCGATGGTGGAGTCGACGCCGAAGATCTGGCCGGACAGCGTGTCCTGGTAGCTCAGCGCCTTGCTGTTGTTGGTGCTCAACTGGCTGGTGAGGACCAGCTTGTCGCTCACCTTCCAGCGGGCATTGGCGGCCACATAGCCGAACTTGGTCTCGTCTTCGCTGTAGGTCACGCCGCTGCTGTAGGACGTGTTGCCGAAGGTGCCCGTCAGCAGGTTGGATGCCGGATCGATCTTCACGTCGAGCGGGATGAAGCCGTTGTTGCCGGACTGGCCTGCGGGCGCGCTGCGGTTGGTGGTGCGGCTGTTGCGGATCAACAGGCCAAAGTACATCTCGTCGCGCGTGTTCTTCAGCTTGGAATAAAGCGTGTCCAGGCTGAAGTCCAGGGTCGGCGTCTTGTACTGCAGCGAGGCCACCATGCCGTCGCGGCTGCGGTCGTTGGACGAACCATAGAAGCGGTAAATGCGCGGCAGCAGTGCGTTGTCGACCTGGGCACGGGTCAGGCTACCCAGATTGGCGCGTGGGCTGTCGTAGTCCAGCGCAAAGGCGAAGTTGCCCTTCACTGGGCTCTGACTGGCGCGTGCGGAGCTGTTGTAGCCGCCGGTCGCCTCGAAGCCGGAGCGGTTGTTCACGCTCGACGCGTGCGACACGCCCGCCAGGAAGCCCCACTCGCCCCAGGTGTTGGAGAACAGCGCGAAGCCCATCGGGTCCGTCTTGCCGGACGTGGTGTTGTACGACGCGGTGACACCGTAGCGGATGGTGCGCTTGGGATTGTCGAAGGGGCGCGGGGTCTGCAGGTCCACCACACCGCCCATGCCGCCTTCGCTCAGCTCCGCCAACGGGGTCTTGTAGAAGTCCACGCGACCAAACAGCTCGGACGCGAACACGTCGTAGTTGAAGCCGCGCGCCGCGCTGCCGATGGTGGCGGTGGACGTGGCGTTCACCAGCGCGCCGTTCAGCGTGGTGACGGAGTACTCGGTCGGCAGGCCACGGATGGAAATGCGCTGGCCTTCGCCCGAACTCTCATCGCGGTTCAGGATGACGCCAGGCACGCGCTGCAAGGACTCCGCCACGTTCGCCTCGGGGAACTTGCCGATGTCCTCGGCCACGATGGAATCGCGCACGCCGATGGCCTGCTGCTTGAGCACCATCGATTTCTCCAGGCTGGAACGAAAGCCCGTCACCACGACGGCTTCGAGCTGGCTTTTTTCTGCCTTGGCCGCGCCGTCCGACGCGTCTGGCGCCTTTTCGGCCACTGGGGCGGCAGCAGTTGCCTGGGCACCTGCCTGCCCGTAGGCAGCGGCAAGCGCGATGGAGATCGCCGAATAGATCAGTCGTTGTTTCATTGTCTCTGCTCCATATGCCACTGCGGGCTTATTTGCAACTCCGGCCTTATTTAAACGCCGGAGATTGTCAGTTTATTTAAGCAACCACTGAAGTGGTATCTATTATTATGTCAACGTTACCATGTCAGGTTAAAAAAATAGCACCATCCCGGCCAATCACGCGCAGCACAAATTCCGGTCATCTGCTGGATGGCGGCTGCCAAGCGGGCGCCATCGATGCGGTCACGTGCCGGTGCCGCCTTCTTTGATATGGTAACGTTGTCTCATTCGGCTGCAAGTTGCTTTGCAACGACAGCCGCCAGCGGGCTGGCGCGACGTCGAGGGTGCGAGCCATTGTTGCCTCAGCTTACTGCCACGGGCCGAGGAGAAGGTATCAATAAAAGGGCCCGAGATATACGAAATTGCGTGGGACGCGGCTCGCATATCGGGGAAGCGCGGCAGTCGCACATCAATCCTTGTATTTGGGGTCGATGTTGAGGAAGGGCCCACCCTGGTACACCAGCGCGGGGTCGTGCGGGTCCGACCAGTCCACCGTGTCGGCGATTCGATCCGCAAACTGGCGCGAGCTCTGAGTCGGTTGGTAGCGCAGAAAGCGCGAGTGCCGGTCATCCCACCACTTGCCCGGGTTGTCGGAGACGCCGAAGGTGATGGTGTGGCCCACCCGCGGCGTCAGCAGCGAACGGCGCAACAGCTGGACCAGGTCGTCCAGCCCCAGCCAGGTCGCCAGTTGCCGGTGCGTGGTGGCCTCGGGGAAGCAATAGCCGATGCGGATGCACACCGTCTCGATGCCGAAGCGGTCCCAATAAAGCCGGGACAGCGATTCCCCGAACACCTTGGAGACGCCGTAGTAGCCATCGGCCCTCGTCGGCATCGAGGCGTCGACCGTCTCGGTCGTTCGGTACATGCCCATCGTGTGATTGGAGCTCGCGAACACGACGCGCCGGATGCCCAGCTTGTGGACGGCCTCGTACAGGTTGACCACGCCGAGGATGTTCGCGGCCATGATCGGCTGGAACTCGGTCTCGGTGGACACGCCGCCGAAGTGCAGGACGGCGTCGACGCCGTCGCACATCGCCAGCACCTGGTCGCGATCAGCGAGGTCGCAGTGCACCACCTCCTCGCCCGGTCGCGCCGGTCCCAGATCGGCGACGTCGCTCAGGCGCACGATCTCGGCGAACTCTTGCAGGCGGTCGCGCAGGCGGCCACCAAGCCCGCCGGCGGCACCGGTCATCAGGATGCGTTTGAAAGGCTTGGACATGATGATGGTGGCTACTCCGCGCCGACTTCAACGCGGATTGGCGCAGCCACGCGCTTGCGATAGGCCTCCACATAGGCCTGCCAGGCCGGCGCCGCGGGGAATTCGCCGGACCAGCTGGCCGCCGCGCCCAGGAAGTAGCGCAGCGGCTGCCCGGTCCTGGCCTTGACGAGGATCAGCTCGTTGTCGGCATCTGCTGCATAGCCCTGCGCACCCGGCAGGACGATGGCGGCGCCGAAGTCCCCAGCGCTGCGCTGGCGCACCCACTGCATCAGCGTGTCCGGCGCGCGGTAGGTGGCGACCTCCGGCGTCTGCTCGGCATAGGCCGGCTTCTTGTTCAGGCCCAGGGCGACGGTGAGCTCCTGCGGGTTGGCGGTGGTGAAGGTGCTTTCGACCGTGTCGAAATAGTGGCCTGCGTCGACCGTGAAGCGCTTGGTTTCGCTGACCGACACACCCTGCGCGTCCCAGGCCGCGTAGTCCAGCTCGAAGACGGCCCGCACGGGCCCGTTCGCCAGCACACGCCAGGCGGAGTAGTTGCGGCTGGTGAAGAGGCGGCTGCCATTCCAGATGCCGGTGCCGCCCGCGCCACGCGTGCGGCCGACGGCGTACATGTCCAGGCCCTCGCCCTCTTCCCGGTGATAGTGGTCGTGCCCCTTGTTGTACCAACGGTCGACGATGAGATAGGACGGCCGCTTGAACCAGATGTCGAGCCCGCTCGTGACCAGGACTTCCTTGTCACTGCCCGGCGGCGCCGGTTCGGCCAGTGCCGGCCCGTAGGTGCGGTGGCCGATCTTGTCGTTTTCCCAGGCGAAGTCGTCCAGGCGCTCGGGAACATAACGGGCAAACGCCTTGACCGGAAACGGCGGCGCCACCGTGGTGCTCCTCTCGACGGTGAAGCGGGCGCTCTGCTCATCCGCCGCGAAGTCGTGCTGGAAGATCAGCTCACCGTAGGCGATGCCCGCGCCCTTGGGGTCCCGCGCCAATGGCGCCACATTGGTGACCTGGTAGGGCAACAGGCGGCCGCTGGCATCACGCACGGCCAGCTGCAGCATCAGCGCCCCCGGCAGGCGCCGGGCAACCTCTGCCCACGGGATCGTGATCGTCTCGGCCGGACGCGCCGCCTTCAGCTCATGCCGGACGGTGATGACCATGCGCTCGGCCGCCTCGGCACCGAGCGCCGCCAAGGCCAGCCCTGCGGCGAAGATGGCACGCCACATCAATAGTTCACCGCGTAGTCTTTGGGAAACCTGCTGCCGCTGAACGCCTTCTTCTGCGTCCAGTCCTGCGCCGGCGCGGTCCAGTAGGAATCGCTGGCCGGCAGGCCCAAGGCCAGCAGACCGGCGGCAGCGATGTACATGCTGCCGTTGTTCGAGTACCAGTCCCCCAGCTCGGGCTGGTGGCCGCGAAAACCGATGGTGAGGAAGCCATCTTTGCTGAAGTTGCCCGGGCCGCCCCAGATGGCGACATGGGCCGCGTGCAGGGCCGAACGGACCTGCCCCTCGGGCAGCGAGGCGGGAAGCTGCTTGCGCCAGGCAAGCAAGGCCAGTGGCTGGAATACCGCGGTGCGGTAGGTCAGCGAGCGGCCGATGGGCGGGTAGCTGCCTTCCGGCCCCACGAAACGCTCCAGGTGTTCGCAGTAGCGCTGCGCGCGCTTGGTGGCTTGCGCCAGCAGGTCTTCCGGCTTGGCGTTCCAGAACGGCGCCTTCCTGGCCGCCAGCACCTCGAGGATCTCGAGGAGCATGGGGTACATGACGTAGGAGCAGTAGTAGTCGAAATGGAAGTCCTGGCCGTCCTTGATCCATCCGTCGCCGACATACCACTCGTTGATCTTGCGGATCGCGCCATTCATGCGCATCGGGTCGGATTCCTCGCCGATGGACAACAGCCAGGCCTCGTTCATCGCCGCGAACAGCAGCCAGTTGATGTAGGGCACCTCGATGCGGCGCAGGCCCTTGATCTCGGCAACGATGCGGACCTTGGTGGTGGCGTCGAGCGGCTCCCATAACACCTTGGGGGCGCGCATCAAGGCATTGGTGAAGTAGGCCGAATCGACCAACGCCTGACCGTGGCCCTTCCAGGTCAGGTAGTCGGGGCTTTTGGGGTCGACCGCGTTGGCATAGCTTTGCAGGGCCTGCTGCTGCAGGCGCTGGCGCAACCTGCCTTCGGGCGTGGCATCGGCCGGCAGCGCGAGCCAGGGCGCGATGCCCGACATCAGGCGGCCAAAACATTCGAGATAGGCAACCGACGGGTCCCGACCGTCCCAGGTGGGGCTGAGTTCCAGCACGAACTTCTTCTTCAGCTCGCCCCTGGACATGGGATCCAGCACCGGCTCGGCCATCTGCCGGAGCAGGTCCAGCAGGTAGGCACGCTCCTGGCCGGGCGCCCCCGCGGACACCGCAGAGCCCGCAGAGCCCGCGCCCAGCAGCGCCGGCAGGGCTGACCCACAGGCCGCTGCGCGCATGAAATTGCGACGTTCCATAGGACCTCCTGGCGGCAGCGTCATTTATCGAGCAGGCGGGCCATTTCCGCCCCGGCAAGGAGGAAAGCGCCGACGCCGAAGTGCGACGTGGAATTCTGGTCGACCACCTGACCCGGAATCGCGCGGTCACCGATGGGTTGCACATAGCCCAGCTTGCCGTCCGGCTGCATGGCGACCGTCGTCAGGTAATGCCAGCCGCGCTGCGCGGCCGGCAGATATCGGTCGCGCGGCAGCAATCCGTTGTTGATACCCCAGAGCAGGCCGTAGGTGAAAAACGCGGTGCCGCTGGTCTCGGGCCCGGGCGCGTGGGCCGGGTCCATGAGGCTGCGCGTCCAGTAGCCCTCGGGCTGCTGCAGCGGCACAAGCGCCGCCGCCATGGCCTGCAGCCGTTCGATGTATTCGCCGCGATGCGGGTCGTCCTGGGGCAAGTCCGACAGCACTCTCGCGAGCCCGGCAAACACCCAGCCGTCGCCGCGCGCCCAAAAGTCCTTCTTCCCGTTGACGCTCTTGTGCTTCGGATAAACGTATCTGGCATCGCGGTAGTAGAGCTGCTCGGCCGGGTCGTACATGATGCCGCCGGCGTGGCTGTAATACTCGTACAGCTTGTCGAGATATTGACGATTGCCGGTGATCTTGTGGAGTTTCGTCATGACGGGCATGACCATATAAAGCCCATCCACCCACCACCAATAATCCTTATTGGCGGTGCTCATCTGATATTCCATCACCTCGCGGGCGCGGGCGATCTTGCGTGGATCCTTGTCGAGCTGGTAGAGATCGGCATAGACCTGAAAACAGATCTGCCAATCACCGAACAACACGTGGTCGTCGGTTTCACCATAGCTGTATTTCCAGTTGGCCTTGTCCTGCGACTTCGCGCCCGCCCATTGGTTGTGCTCCGCCCAGGCCTCCGAATAGCGCCGGTAGCTTTCCTTGCCCGTCACCCGATAGGCCTCGATGTTGCCGGTGTGATAGGCCGCCACGTTCCAGAACGGACTTTCCTGCGCCGGCGTGCGCGCCTGCCAATAGGCATTGACCTTGTCGATCGCGGCAAGCACGTCACTGCGACTGCCGGCCCCACTTTTGGCGGGCGCATTGGCGCAACCGCCAAGCGCCAGGCTCAGCGCAAACAACAGGCCAGTCACGTGATTCTTCAGTCTGATCATTGCGGAGTGCAGCTGATGAGCAATGCCAGCCCATCATTGGAAGCGAATATGGTCACGTTAGCATACTGGTGATCACAGACAAAGAGTTTTCTTCCATCGCGCCGCGAGACCGCAGCGACTGGGGGTTTATACGGAGTAACAGATCCTTGCCATCACAGAATGTGGTATCGTGACCACATTAGGTATCCAATTTCTACGTCGATCTATGCCCAAACCGAGCAGGCTCAGTGAAGTAGCAAAACTGGCTGGCGTCGCCCCCATCACGGCATCGCGCGCAATTCGCGGCAAGGGCTACGTCTCCGAGGACGCGCGGGCGCGGATCATGGAAGCCGCGGCACAGCTGAACTACGCGCCGGACATGGTGGCGCGACGCATGCGCGGCGCGGAGAGCCGGCTGATCGGCATCTTCGTCAACAACTTCGGCTCACTCGCGCTTCACGAGATCACCAGGGAAATCAGCAACGAGGCCCGCGCCCGTGGCTACGACATCGTGCTTTTCAATGCCGAGCGCTTCGACGGCCCGGAACGCGCGGGCACACGCGACATGCTGGCCAACCTGTGCGCGGGCCTGATATTGCCCATGCCGAACGTCGAGGACGGCTACCTTGCCGAGCTGGAACAGCGCCAACTGCCCTGCGTTTTCGTCAACTTCGAGGCACGCAGCACCAAGCTGCCGGTCGTCGTCGTAGAGAACCGCAAGGGCGCCTGCTTGGCCGTCGAGCATCTGCTTTCACTGGGCCACCGTCGCATCGCCTTCATCGCCGGCTCGCATCACACCGGCCAGAGCGGCGAGCGCCAGGCCGCCTATGTCGAAACATTGAACGCTGCCGGGATTGCCGTCGATCCGGCATTGATCGTCACCGGCCGCTTCGTTCAAAGCGGCGGGTACGCGGCCACCCAGCAACTGCTGTCCTTGTCCGAGCCGCCAACGGCCATCTTTGCCGCCAACGATGAGATGGCGTTCGGCGCCATCGATGCCATCCACAGCAAGGGCTTGCGTGTGCCGGGCGACATCTCGGTCGTCGGCTTCGATGACATCGCCATCTCCGGCCACATCCACCCCCCGCTGACCACGATGCGCCAGCCGCTGGTAGAGCTCAGTGCGTGCGCCGTGCGGGAACTGATGGCACTCATCGAGGGCCAGAGCCAGGAGGCGAAGAAGATCGCCCTGCCCCTCGAGCTCATCGTGCGCAAATCGACCGGTCCAGTCCCGCAGCGCGGCTGACGATGAACTACGTGCGCTCTGCCAGCGCCCGAAGCGTCCTGTCGACCGGCCTTGCCGGCCTGGCCGTCCTGCTGCTCTGGCTGCTGTGCGGCGATTTCGGCGTCTCGATGCGCGAGCGCGCGGCCGTGCCGAGCGCGCTCGAACTGCTGCGCCGGCATGCGGCGTCCGACACCACGATCTCGCTGCTGCTGTCCACCGTGCCCGCCGCCTTGAGCTTGCTGCTGGTGCCGCTGGCCGGCTATCACTCGGACCGCTGCCGCAGCCGCCTCGGCAGGCGCAAGCCCTTCCTGATGATTGCCGCGCCCACCGGTCTTCTGGCCATGGTGGGCCTGGCCGCGTCGCCCACACTGGCGGGCTCGCTCGACGCCGCACTGGGCGGCTGGTCACCCGGCCTGCACAACTGCCGCCTCGTCCTGTTCAGCCTGTTCTGGGCCGCATTCGACTGCGCCGCCATCAGCGCTTTCTCGCTGTTCAACGGCCTCGTCAACGACCTCGTGCCCGCGGGCCTACTCGGTCGCTTCTTTGCGGTGTTCCGGATCGTCAGCCTGACGATCGGCATCGCGTACCACAACTGGATCTTCGCGCTCACAGACCACTATCTGCGCGAGGTCCTGATCGGCGTCGGCCTCTTCTTCTGCCTGCCTATCCTCGCGATGGCGTTGATGCTGAAGGAAACGCCCTTGCCGCCCGAGACCCCCTCCGCGGTCAGAACCGGGAGCCGGCTGAGATTTCCACTCGATCATGTGCTGGCCTGCTTCCGCTATCGCCCCTATGGGTGGGCCGTCGCCGCCTTCGTGCTGGCGAGCGTCACCTTCAGTCCCTTCAACACCTTCTACCTGCACTATGCGCACGCGGCCGGCATTCAGAAGACCACGCTGGGCGCGTTGACGGCGGCAGGCTATGCGGTGTCCATCGTGTCGGCTTTTGCCATCGGGTCCATGGCTGATCGCTTTGGCGCACTGCGGGTCTCGGTGGTCATCATGACGGTGTACTGCGCCATCTCCGCGGCCGGTTTCGCCATGGTGTCGGACGCCGCCAGCTTCCGCGCCTTCTACTTCGCCCACGTGGTGATCTCAGGCGCCTGGTTCACGGCCGCCGCCTCAATGCCAATGGCGCTGTTTCCTCGCGCCAGCTTCGTGCAGTTCAACTCGACCAAAGACCTGATGGTCATCTTCGGCACCATCCTTGTCAGCAGCATCCAGGGGCCAATGCTCGACCTGTCCGAGCATGACTATCGCTACACGCTGCTTGCAGGAACGGTGTTCTCGCTGCTGTGCGTGCTGTGTCTCTTGCGGCTGCAGGCAGGCCGTCTTGCCATGCAGATCGCCATCCGATAGGCACAGCACCCGACGCCGGCAGGACCTACCAGGCGCTGCAAGCCTTGCAGGGACGATTTCGATCCTCCTCCTCTCCACCAACCGATCATCCTGAGCGATCCCGCGTCGTCCCAGTAACTCCGAAAAGCCCTTGAGCATCACTGCTCCAGGGCTTCTTTTTTTCCCGATTGAGGTCGGCAGCTTGGTCAACGGGAACGTCATTTGCCCAAAACGGCGTCGCAGCTGCAGCGCAGTTTTTCCATGAAGGAGCTTCCATGCGTCGTGTTCAACATCTACTGTCAATCGCTCTCCTCACGCTCACCGCACTGGTGGCGTTGCCAGCCCACGCCAAGTCCGACGAGTCATTCATGAAGGATGCCGCGCACGCTGGTGCCGCGGAGATCGAGGCGAGCAAGCTGGCCCAATCCAAGGCAAAAAGTGCCGACGTGAAGGCGTTTGCCGACGCCATGATTACCGACCACACGAAGGTCGCCGACGAACTCAAGGCCCTGGCCGCGAAGAAGAGCGTCAAGCTCCCGGAAGGCCCGTCGATCAAGCAGAAGGCCGAGCTCAAGCTGATTGACGCTGGCGACAACGACAAATTCGACGAGCGCTACGCCAAGCACTTCGGCGTGAATGCGCACAAGGGCACGATCAAGCTGTTCGAGGACGCCGCCAAGAACGCCAAGGACCCCGAGGTGAAGGCCTGGGCGGAAAAGACGCTGCCGGGCCTTCGTCATCATCTTGAAATGGCCCAGGCCTTGAGCGTCGCTCCCAAAAAGTAAGGCTGTCGAGCAGCTCATTGCCGAATCGTGAGTACCTTGTCACTGGCGCTGCTTCAGGGCATGAAATTTGCCGATGGAGAAGCTTGAAAAGGCACGAAAGCGCCATTTGAACCCCGCGCCGCTCGGCTTGCATCGGGCGGCGCGCTTTGCCACCAGCCAGTAGGAAATCACATGCCAACCGCAACGAAAACCTCAGCCAAGGCGTCCAAGGGCGCATCCACCAAACCCGCCACCGGTTCAAAGGCGCGTGGCAGCGAAGCTCCCGACGCGATCGACCTCCTGATCACCGACCACCGCGAGGTGAAGGCGCTCTTCAAGGCCTACGAAAAACTCGTCAAAGCTGAAGCTGACCCGGGAGAGAAGCAGATCGTCGCCGCGCAGATCTGCGTGATGCTGACCGCCCATGCAACCGCGGAAGAGGAACTCTTCTACCCGCGCGCCCGCGAAGTGCTGGGCGAAGACGAGGATCTGGTCGACGAGGCCGACGTGGAGCACGCCAGCGCCAAGGAGCTGATTGCTCAGATCGAGGCCGGCTCGCCTGACGATCCGCTGTATGACGCCAAGGTCAAGGTGCTGGGTGAGTACATCGACCATCATGTCAAGGAAGAGGAAGGCGAGATGTTCCCCAAGATTCGCAAGTCCGACCTCGACCTGGATGTGATCGGCGAGGAGATCGCCGCGCGGAAGGCAGAACTGATGGGCCAGGCCGGCGACCCGCACTGACCGGCTTGCGACAAGGCCTAGTCATCCGGGCCTTGCCCTCCTCCACCGACATCAACATGCCGGAGCAACAACATGGCAGACGACAAGGCAAAGACCGGCGGCCAGGACCGTCAACGCATCAATGTCAACGAGGACTATGAGCTGCGCGATTGGGCCGCCAAGTTCGGCGTCACGACCGAACAGCTGAAGCAGGCGGTTGCCGCGGTAGGCGACCGCGCCGCCGAGGTGGAGCAGCACCTGAAAGGCAAGCGCAGCTGACCCACTGCCGGCACACAACTGACGGCGGCGTGGGTGACACATGGACTTTGCGCAAGGTCCGGAAACCGTGGCAAGACAGCTGGTCGGCTGGACGCTGCTGGTGAACGGCATCGGCGGCGTGATCGTCGAAACCGAGGCCTACGACGTCGACGATGAGGCCTCGCACAGCTTCAAGGGACCGACACCACGCAACGCCACGATGTTCGGCCCACCCGGCAGAGCCTATGTCTACCTGAGCTACGGCCTTCACTGGTGCCTGAACGTTGTCTGTCGGGAGGCCGGCCACGGTGCGGCGGTCCTCATTCGCGCGATCGAACCGACGCGCGGATTGGAGTTGATGCGCGAACGCCGTGGCGTTCGGCAAATGCAACTGCTGGCCGCCGGGCCAGGTCGGGTCGGCCAGGCCCTGGCGATTGATCGGTCTTTCGACGGCTTGCCGTTGAACCAACCACCGTTCGAACTGCTTGAGCCTCCCACGCAGGTCCGTTTGGCCGTCGGTGCCCGCATCGGCATCACCAAAGCCACCCATCGGCCCTGGCGGTTCGGCGTCGCCGACTCTCCCTATCTCAGCAAGCGATTCGGCCAGATCGGCAGCCTCTCCCAGTAGGTCTCGTCTGACCCTGCAAGTGCGCCTCGACGCACGATGCGTATTGCCATGTCGCGGCACATTGCTGCAATGCAACATGGAGATCGCAATGACACGATTGGATTCCGCTTCTGCAGCGTCGGCACCCTCGTTGGCCCTGTTGGGCCTGGAGCCACTTCGAGCGGCTTGGGAATATGCGCGCATGCGCGTGATGGATTCTTCGGGGATCGCGCGCGGGGACGGCCATGCCGTCGTGGTGTTTCCCGGCCTGGCATCAGACAGACACGCCACGGGGCCGCTCATCTCGTTCTGCCGTGACCTCGGCTACGAGACGCATGACTGGGGCCGAGGATTCAACACCGGCCCTCAGGGCGAGCCCAACGCATGGCTGGATGAACTGGCTGAACACGTGGCTGCGCTGCCGACGGACGGCTTGCTGGATGTCAGCCTGATCGGCTGGAGTCTCGGCGGGATCTATGCGCGGGAAATCGCCAAGCGGCTTGGCACGAATGTGCGCCAGGTCATCACGATTGGCACGCCGTTCGCTGGCGGCAACGACGACACACACGCGGCCCTCGTGTACCGGCTGCTGAATGGGCGCAAGCCCGTTCTCGACAGTGCCATGCGCCAGCAATTGCGGACGGCCCCCGAGGTGCCCACAACCTCCATCTACAGCCGCACCGACGGCGTGGTGGCCTGGCAGGCCTGCATACAGCCCGGGCGCCGCCGCGACACAGAGAACGTCGAGGTGGAAGGCAGCCATTGCGGCATGGGCTGGAACGCCAAGGTGCTTGAAGTGGTTGCCGACCGGCTCAGACAGCCACGCGGCCAGTGGAGACCGTTCACCGATTCAAGTCGCCAGGTCGGCGCGAATGCGGCCCCTTGCACCGGTTGATGAAAGCGCGCCCTTGCCCGTTGTTCGGCGCAGCGAATTCGATTCGCAAGACTTCAGTCCAGCTCGATCCACACCGGCGCATGGTCGCTGGACTTTTCCCAGCCGCGGACTTCGAGGTCCACGGCCGCTGCGCGCAACCGGGGCACAAGCGATGGGGTCAGCAGCAGGTGATCAATGCGCAATCCGGCGTGGCGTTGGAAGGCATTCCTGAAGTAATCGAAGTAGGTGTAGATCGTGGTGTCGGGATGGAGCGCCCGGATCGCGTCCGTCCAGCCTTGCGAAATCAGCCGCTCGAACGCTTCGCGCGTCTCGGTGCGAAACAGAGCGTCATCGACCCAGCGTTCCGGTTTGTACACGTCGCGCGGGGTGGGGATCACGTTGTAGTCCCCGGCCAGCACCACCGGCATGTCGCCTTGAATCAGCCCCGCGGCATGAAGGATGAATTGCTCCATCCAGCGCAGCTTGTAGTCGAACTTGGGACCCGGGGCCGGGTTGCCGTTCGGCAGGTACAGACACACCACCTTCAGGCCGCCCACATTGACCTCGAGGTAGCGGCTCTGGGTGTCGTCCGGGTCATCCGGCAGCCCTCTTTGGACCTCCACGGGCGCCCGGCCGCGCACGAGGACGGCGACACCATTCCAGCTCTTCTGGCCGTGCCAGACAGCCTCATACCCGAGCGCCTGCAGCTCCTCTCTTGGAAAACGGTCCTGGGGCGACTTCAACTCCTGCAGGCAAGCGACGTCGGGCTGCGTCTTCTCGAGCCAGCGCAGCAAGACGGGAAGGCGGGCGTTCAGGCCGTTGATGTTGTAGGTGGCGATGCGCATGGAAGACACCGGGAAGTGCGGGCGACGTGCCCGGCAGTTGAGTTGCAAACCGGATCAGCAATCTACCGCGGACCGCAAGGAGACGACTGCCGGGACAGCGCGCCGAGCTATGCCCCGGGCGGCCCTTCGTCCTTGTCTTGGCGCTGGGATCCCTCTTCATCGAACTTCAGGACGGACAGTTTCCCGTCGCCTTCGAGGAAGGCTGCTCGCACCTTGCAGACGTCGTCGACACCGGCTTGGCGCAGTTGCGCCTGCACGTCCTCGCGGGTCAGAAACTCCTTGCGCAGGTTGCGCATCAGCATCTGCCCATCCTTGACGAGCTGCAGCGGGTCGGGCTCAGTGAGCTTGCGGACGGCCTCCCACCGGAAACTGGCCCAGTCGAGCGCGTAGTTCCAGAACACCAGGGTGCCGACGAGGACGAAACCTTCCGCCACGGTCTGGTAGCTGCCAGACATGCCGTTCTGAGAGGCGTCGGCAATGACGACCACCAGGAGGATGTCCGCCACGCCGAACGACCCGGGATCGCGGCGCAGCACGAAACGGAAGATCAACAGCAAGAACCAGTACATCAACGTGCCCCGCGCGAACAATTCGAGCGGCGACACGTGAATCGAGAACAGTTCTGCCAAGTTCATAGCTACGTTCTAGATCGGACCGCTTCGGAGGGCCTGATGTCAGCCTTGAGCACGCGCGCCATCTGTTGCAGCGCGCTGTCCCGCGCGTCAGCAGACTCGGCGGCGACGCAGTCGACTGGAACCCAAACCGAGTAGCCCCGCAGGTAGGCATCCATGGCGCTGAACAGTACGCAGCTGTCTGCGGCGATGCCGGTGACGATGAGCCGCTTGCAGTGCAATTGATTCAGAAGCAAGTCCAGCGGCGTGGCATAGAAGGCCGAATGGCGCGGCTTCAACAGCGCGAAGTCGTCGCGTTTGGGGGCCATGAGCTTGGCGATCTTTCCGGGGGTGCCCGCAGTGGCGTGGCAGTGCCGCCAGAGCGCCTTGAAGTCGGATGTCCACTGGCCGTAGTTGTCATTCGCGTAGATGGTGCGGAAGCCATCGGCGGCCACGTGCTGGCGCAGCTTGGCCGTCTGCTTCGCAGCTTCCAGCGCCGACGGGGCCAGCTCTGCCGCACCATCGAAATTCAAAGGGTTCACGAAGTCCACCAGCAGCAAGACGGTCTTGCTGGGCTGCAGGTCGTCAGTCCTGATCTTGCTCATGTCGTCTCCAGCGGCGGTACTGGCAACACGCGTTCCCGCCCTGGAGCGTGGCACCCGCGCCCCTCGGCAGTTACGCATCGCCCGCCGTAACCGCGGCCTTGTCTGACATGCAGCCCGCGAGGGCTGCTTAATCTTGTGTCGCGGCGCCATGAGGGCGCCCGCGTTTTTCCACCATCCGCCCTGACTGCCGTGACGTCCAAACGCCAGCCGCCCAGCCTTGCCGGTTTCGTGCGCGTGCGCGGAGCGCGCGAGCACAACCTGAAGAACGTCGACGTGGACATCCCGCGCGACGCCCTGGTGGTTTTCAGCGGCGTGTCGGGCTCAGGCAAGTCCTCGCTGGCCTTCGCGACCATCTATGCCGAGGCGCAGCGGCGCTACTTCGAGTCCGTCGCACCGTATGCGCGCCGCCTGATCGACCAGGTCGGCGTGCCCGCGGTGGACGCCATCGACGGCCTGCCGCCGGCCGTGGCCCTGCAGCAGCAGCGCGGCACGCCCAGCGCGCGCTCTTCCGTGGGCAGTGCCACGTCGCTGTCCAGCCTGCTGCGCATGCTGTACTCGCGCGCCGGCCACTACCCGCCCAAGCAGCCCATGCTGTACGCGGAGGACTTCTCGCCCAACACGCCACAGGGGGCCTGCCCCAGCTGCCACGGGCTGGGCCGCGTCTACGAGGTCACCGAAGCGTCCATGGTGCCCGACCCCTCGCTCACCATCCGCGAGCGCGCCGTCGCCGCCTGGCCGCCGGCCTGGCACGGTCAGAACCTGCGCGACATCCTCGTCACGCTGGGCCACGACGTGGACAAACCCTGGCAAGACCTGCCGAAGAAGGTGCGCGACTGGATCCTCTTCACCGAGGAGCAGCCCACCGTGCCGGTCTACGCAGGCTTCACGCCCGCCGAGACCCGCGCCGCGCTCAAGAGCCGCATGGAGCCCAGCTACCAGGGCACCTTCATGGGTGCGCGCAAATACGTGCTGCACACCTTCGCCACGACGCAGAGCGCGCTGATGAAGCGCCGCGTCGCCCGCTACATGATCGCCAGCGACTGCCCCACCTGCGAGGGCAAGCGGCTCAAGCGCGAGGCGCTGTCGGTGACCTTCGCCGGGCTGGACATCGGCGAGATGGCGCGCCTGCCATTGCGCGAACTGGCTTCGGTGCTCGGCCCGGCCGCTCGCGGTGAAGCCCACGCGAGCCAGGGCCGCGGCATCAGTCACCACACGTCTCGCCAGCACGCCGCCCAGCGCGTCGCCGCCGGTGGCAAGGCCCATGCGGCGGCGCCGGACGTGAGGCGCACACCCGAGCAGTCCGAAGAGAAGCGCATCGCGGCGCAGCGGCTCGCGCACGACATGCTGGAGCGCATCACCACCTTGAACGAGTTGGGCCTGGGCTATCTGTCGCTGGACCGCGGCACGCCGACGCTCTCCTCGGGCGAGCTGCAGCGCCTGCGGCTGGCCACGCAGATCCGCTCCAACCTGTTCGGCGTCATCTACGTGCTGGACGAGCCCTCGGCCGGCCTGCATCCTGCCGACGGCGAGGCGCTGTTGCGTGCGCTGAAGGCGCTGAAGGACAGCGGCAACTCGCTCTTCATCGTCGAGCACGACGTGGAACTGATGCGCGAGGCCGACTGGCTGGTGGATGTGGGCCCCGAAGCCGGCGAGCGTGGAGGCGAGGTCTTGTACAGCGGGCCGCCGGCTGGGCTCGAGGCCGTGGCCGCGTCGCGCACCGCTGCCTACCTGTTTCCAAAGGCCCGGCCCGAACGGCCGGCGCGGCGCGAGGCACGCGGCTGGCTGGAGCTCGCCGGCGTCACGCGCAACAACCTGCGCGGGCTGGGCGTGAAGTTCCCGCTCGGCTGCTTCGTGGCCGTCACCGGCATCTCGGGCTCGGGCAAGTCCAGCCTCGTCAGCCAGGCGCTGGTGGACCTCGTCGGCCAGTCCTTGGGCCACGAACCGCCGCTGCCCGAGACCGATGAGGAGGACGACTCCGACGTTGCGGCGCGCGAGGTCACGCACGGCCACATCGTCGCCGGCGCGGAACACATCCGCCGGCTCGTGCGCGTCGACCAGAAGCCCATAGGCCGCACACCGCGCTCCAATCTGGCGACCTACACCGGCCTGTTCGATCACGTGCGCAAGCTCTTCGCCGCCACGCCGGCGGCGAAGGCCAAACGCTATGACGCGGGCCGCTTCTCGTTCAACGTCGCCAAGGGCCGCTGCGAGACCTGCGAGGGCGAAGGCTTTGTCAGCGTGGAGCTGCTCTTCATGCCCAGCGTCTACGCGCCCTGCCCCACCTGCCACGGCGCCCGCTACAACGAGGCGACGCTCAAGGTGCGCCTGCGCGAGCAAAGCATCGCCGACGTGCTGCGCATGACGGTGGATGAAGCCTCCGCCTTCTTCGCTCAGGACGCGGCGCTGGCACGGCCACTGACGCTGCTGCAGCAGATCGGCCTGGGCTACCTGCGGCTGGGCCAGCCCGCTACTGAGCTGTCCGGCGGCGAGGCCCAGCGCATCAAGCTCGCGACCGAGCTGCAGCGCGCCCAGCGCGGCCAGACGCTGTACGTGCTGGACGAGCCCACCACCGGATTGCACCCGGCGGACGTGGACAAGCTGCTCGCCCAGCTCAACAGTCTCGTGCAAGCCGGCAACACGGTGGTCGTCGTCGAGCACGAGATGCGCGTCGTGGCCGCCAGCGACTGGGTCATCGATGTCGGCCCGGGGGCCGGGGCCGAGGGCGGACGAATCGTTTGCGCCGGCCCCCCGGAAGCGATCGCCGCGGAGGCGCAGAGCCGCACTGGACGCTATATCGCCATGGCGCTGCGCTGAGTAGTGCGGCAGCGTGCATGTCGAAGCGCTTGCAGGGCGCCTGACGAGTGCCGCCGCCCGAAAGCCTACACTCTGATTCGCCCTGCAGGCCACGCGTGCGTGGCCGCGATCTTTGGAGCGCATGGACTTGTCTTCCGCCCCGCTGGCGCTGGATCGCATCCGCGGCGACATGGCCGCGCGGGTCAGGGCTTTTCGGTGGGAAACCACGGCGAGGACGTCTACTTCAATTTCTCGTACAGCGCCGTGCGCGACGAGCTCGGCCAAGCCCGCGGCGTGCTGGTGACCTTTGCAGAAACCACGGAGAAGGTGCTGACTTCGCGGCGCCTGGCCTTCCTTGATGCGCTGGCGCAGGCCACCCGCGAACTCGTCGATCCGGCGGACGTGATGCACATCACCGCCGAGCTGCTGGGGCGCCATCTCGGCGTCAATCGCTGCGCGTATGCCACGGTGCGCGAAGACCAGGACACCTTCGACCTCCTCGGTGATTTCAACGACGGCGTGCCCAGCATCGTGGGCACCTACCGCTTCGCCGACTTCGGCGAAGCGGTGTTGAGGCTGATGCGCGCTGACCAGGCCTATGTCAATCACGACGTGGATCGAGACCCCGCCACGGCCGGCACCGATCGCACCGCCTATGTGCGCACCAGCATCCAGTCCGTCATCTGCGTGCCGCTGCACAAGAACGGTCGTTTCGTGGCCGCCATGGCGGTCCATCAGCGCGTGCCGCGCCACTGGAGCGACGAGGAGATTTCACTCGTCAAGGTCGTCGTCTCCCGGTGCTGGGAGGCGCTGGAGCGCACTCGGGCCGAGGCCGCCCTGCGCGAAGAGGCGCGCACGCTGGAGACTCTGAACCGCACCGGCGCCGCGCTGGCGGCGGAGCTGGACATCGGCGTCCTGCTGCAGCGCGTGACCGACGCAGCGACATCGCTGACGGGCGCGCAGTTCGGCGCATTTTTCTACAACGGCGTCCACGACGATGGCGAGGCCTATCTGCTGTACACGCTGCCCGGCGCCGACCGCAAGCAGTTCGAGAACTTCGGGCATCCTCGCCCGACGCCCATGTTCGGCCCAACCTTCCGCGGCGAACCGACGATCAGGCTTGACGATGTGATGGCCGATCCGCGCTACGGGCAATGGGGGCCCCACCGTGGCATGCCGGCAGGCCATCTGCCGGTGCGCAGCTACCTCGCGGTAGCCGTGATCAGCCGCTCGGGCGAAGTGCTGGGCGGCTTGTTCTTCGGCCATGCCAATGTCGGCGTCTTCACCGAGCGCAGTGAGCGGATCGCCGAAGGCATCGCCAGCCAGGCTGCCATCGCCATCGACAACGCGCGCCTCTACGCCGCCTCTCGCGACGCGATGCGTGAGCGGACCCAGTTGCTGGAGAGCGAACGCACCGCCCGCCTGGCGGCGGAACAAGCGGGCCTGGTGAAGGACGAGTTCCTGGCAACACTTTCCCATGAGCTGCGCACCCCGCTGAGCGCCATCACCGGCTGGGTGCACATCCTGCGCCGCAAGGCGCGGAGCAAGACGCTGAATTGAAGAAAGGTATCGACGTCATCGAGCGCAGCGCGAAGGCACAGGTGCAGCTCATCGAGGACCTCCTCGACATGAGCCGCATCACCACCGGCAAGCTGATCCTGAATGTCGCGCCGGTCTCCGCGGCGAGCTTCACGCTTGCGGCAGTCGAGTTATTGCTGCCTGCAGCGGACCGTGCAGGCGTGCGGCTCACGACAGACGTCACGATGCACGAGGGCGCGGCCGTGATGGGCAACGCCGTGAGACTGCAGCAGGTGGTGACGAACCTGGTCTCCAACGCGGTTAAGTTCACTCCCCGTGGCAGCGAGGTGCACGTGGCGCTGCGTTGCACGGCCGAGGTCGCGGAGATCGTGGTCGAAGATACCGGCATCGGCATTTCGTCCGAGTTCCTGCCGTTCGTCTTCGAGCGGTTCCGCCAGGCGGACGGTTCAATGGCGCGCCGTCATGGCGGGCTGGGCCTTGGCTTGTCGATCGCGCGAAACCTGGTTGAACTGCATGGCGGCCAAGTAGGCGTGCACAGCGACGGGCCGGACCGCGGTGCACGCTTTTCAGTGCGGTTGCCGCTGATCAATGCGCGAAGTCTCGCCAGCGCCTCACCCGACCCTGGCGCGGTTGATCGAACCTCGCTCGCCGGCGCGCGAATTCTGGTTGTGGATGACGACGACACGGTGCGCGAGATGGTCGCCCGTGCGTTGGAACTGCAGGGGGCGCAGGTGGTGACGGCGGCCACTGGCGCCGAGGCGCTTGCCGTGCTGCCCAGTTCCGGGGTGAACTTGCTCGTTTCCGACCTCGGCATGCCTGAGATGACAGGCTTCGAGCTGCTGGAGCGCGTCAGGGCCTTGCCGGCGGATCAGGGCGGGAATATCCGCGCCATCGCGTTGACGGCGTTTGCTCGCGAGGCCGACCAGCGCAAGTCGATTGACGCAGGCTTTCTCATGCATTTCCGCAAACCTGTGGAGTTTTCTGCGCTGGTGCGGGCGATACAGGAAATGGGACTCGCGTAAGAGCCCTTGCTGGCGCCTGGAGGTCGCCAGTCGAGACGCAAGATTTCACGGCGCATCGAAGCCGCCATGCACCGGGCGCCCGCCCTGCTCAGGGCATGGAACTCAAGGCCTCGCTGCGAGACAGATAGGCGCTGAAGATCCTGTAGAGGCTGCCGTCAGCCCGCATGGCGGCGATGGCGTCCTCGATCCTGCGGGCGTCTTCCTCGCGAACCCTGGACCTGGACAGCGCAAATCCCGCAGCGTAGTTGTCCGCCGGAAAGCCATCGATGACCGTGACCCTGCCCTGCAGCTTGCTGTCCGCAAGGATTCGCCCCCACACGACGGGTTCGGACAGGAAGGCCGCATCGCGACCCAGGCCCACGAGCCGGGCCGCCATGTTGGCGTCGGCGTATTCGTCCACTCGCCCCTGCTGGCGCAGCCTGGCGATCCAGGGGTCCCACTGCGGGCCATGCTTGAAGCCCTTGACCACCGCCAGCCGCAATTGACTGTCTTCCGCGAATGCGTCCAATGTCAGGACCGGGCTGGGCAGGCCCTTTCGAACCAGCAGCCGGTTGCGCCCGCTCATGTAGATCACGAAGCGCGCGAAGCTGTTGCGCTCCTCGGTCTCGATGGCAGACACCGTCATGTCGAGGCTGCCATGGGCCAGGTCGGTCCAGGTGCGGACTCGGGAATCGACAAAGGTTTCGAACTTGCAGCCCGTGCGGCGGGCGACTTCGTTGACGATGTCGACATCGATGCCCACCGTACCGCCCCCTGCGCGTCGAAACGCCAGCGAACCGTACTCGTACAGGGCCACGCGGTAGGGCCCGCACACGGCCGGCTGCGCCAGTGCCTGCGCGCCCGCTGCGGCCAGGCATCCCGCCACCACCCACTTGCTGACCTTGCCCATGCGCCTTCGGTGCCCATCAAACCCCGACCGAGTATCTGCGGCTTCTGCGCGCGCTGCGGTCCAGGCGCGAAAAGGCTCAAGTCTGGGCCGGACCTGCCGATAGCAGGCGAATGGAACTCACCAACGTCAGCAATGTGAGCATCGCGTCAAGCCCCGCCCAGGGCGACACCGCCACCACCGTCGGCCTGCTGGTGCTCAGGAAGGCGCTCGACGTGCAGGCGGCCGGCGCCATGGCCCTGCTCAGCGCGCTGCCGCAGCAGCCGGCACTGGCGACCGAAGGTTCCTTGGGCCGCAACCTGAACACCTTCGCCTGACGGCGCCGCGCAGCGACTCCTCAAAGTCCGGCGCGCCGCAGCCACGCCTCTGACTCGACGGGCTGAATCCCGCCCGCCGACCGCAGCTCGCGCAGCACGCGGTAGCGGCTTTCGATACCCACCAGCATCAGCACCCTTTGGCCAGGGTGGGCGCGCACGGCGTCGCGCAGGCGCTCCGCATGGTGCCGATCCCACTGCGCCTGCACGTTCGCGGCGCCCTCGCCCACCAGCCCCTCCTCGATCTCGCGCAGCGCGGCCACCAGCCGGTCCGTCTTCTCGCTGTTCACGTCGGCGGCGGAGCGCCATCCACTGGCCATGGCCCGGTAGGTGGCCTGCTTCAGATCGTCGAGTGCCTTGGCGCCGGCCGGGTTCTGTTCGCCGAAGGCCTTGTATGCGCGGCCCGCCACACCAGTGAGCTGGCTGAACAGGGCTTCGTCCGGTTCCGAGCCCAAGCCCTTGGCGCCCGTGGCATCGAGGTAGGGGAAGACGACATCCGTGTACTCGACCTTGCCTGGCCAGACCTTGCGGCCGCGCAGTTCGCTGGGTGTCACATCCAGCACCAGCACATCCGGCTTCACAGCCACGATGACCTGCCGCAGCACGGCAAGATCGTAGGCGGCGATGGCCTTGTGCCGCGAATACAGCGTGGACAGCACGAGCAGCTCGCCTTGGGCATCCGCCAGCGCCCGCGTGGCCGCCAGAGGCGCCGCCGCCAACATGCCGAGCGCGCCCCGTCTCGACCAGTCATGCTTCACGGTGTTCATGCAGCGCCCTCGCGGTTGAAAGGCGTGCAATCTAGGCGGCACCAGCGTTCCGGTCAGGCGGATGCGACGAAACCGGCCCTGGTGCGATGAGGCGGGTTTGATGGCGCCCGGGCTGGACAAGCGCGGCCCCATGAATTACTGTATACAAACACAGTATTCACAAGGACCGCCATGCCGACACCCCGACTGCTCCTCATCTCCCAGCCCACCGTCGAAGTGGAACGGCATATGTCGGCCGCCGTCGAGAGGCATGGCCTGGACCTGCGCCTCGGCGACGCGATGTTTCCGGCCTCGAATTGGCATCAGACCTGGTCGGACCGCTACCCGGACACGCCCTCCATGCGCAGCACGCTGAAACGCGTTGGCGCGCAGATTGCGGCCGAGGCTTTCACGATGGTCCTGAACCGCATCGGCGGCCGCGAGCACTGGGCCTTCTTCGGCCAAGGCCGGCCACCCGGTTTCGATGATGTGCTGGAGTCGGTACTGGCCGCCTTGCTGCGCGAGGGATGCGGCGAGGGCCCGGGGCACACGCCTCACCTGACCATCAGCTACCGGGCACCGGAGTCCCTGGAGCCCATCTACATCGATCCCATCCCCTGGCAAATCCGCGAAGTGCTGCTCGTCGTCGGCGGCAGCAACGCCGAGTACGGCTACGAGATCATCGACCGTTGGACCTTGCAATCGGTGCCGGCAGACCTGCAGGGCTGCCTTTTCTGAGGTTCGCCGCCTTCGTCCACGCGGCCTTGTCCGACTTTTGCGAGGCCCAAGCGCCGACGTGGCCGACGGGCCCGGATTCCTAAGCTGAGCGGCGTGGCACCTGCCCTGTTGAGGGCATGACGCTGCCACCCATCAAGCCAAAGGAGATCCTCATGACGAAGCAAATCCGCACCTCCCGCCTTTTGTGTGCCCTCGCGCTGATCGGCCTGGCCGGCACGGCTTCGGCCAATCTGACCAAGCCCGTCTATTCGCAGGCCAAGGATGAAGTCAAGGCCATGTTCAAGGCCGAGCGAGACAAGTGCAGTTCGCTGGCAGGCAATGCCAAGGACGTGTGCGCCGAGCGCGCCAAGGCCCACGAGAAGGTGGCCCTCGCCAACCTCGAGTACCAGTACACCGGCACGGTCAAGGATCACAACGACTACCTGGAGTCACGCTACGAGGCGCGCTTCAAGCTGGCCAAGGAAATGTGCGATGACAAGTCCGGCAACGCCAAGGACGTCTGCGTCGCCGAAGCCAAGGCCGAGCACGACAAGGCCAAGGCCGATCTGAAGGCCAACAAGAAGATCGCCTCGGCAGAAGCCGATGCGATGGAGACCAAGCTGAAGGCCGACTACAAGGTCGCCAACGAACGCTGCGACTCCCTGTCCGGTGACACCAAGGACAGCTGCCAGGCCAGCGCCAAGGCCCGCTACTTCCAGTGATGGAAAAGGCCCCGCCCGCGCAAGCGCGGCGGGGCTGATGGCAAAACCGCCGGCTCCAGGGCCGGCGGTTTTTTTGTCGGGGCGGCGTGTGCTCAGCGCACGGCACTGGCCGCAGCGTCGGCCGGCAGGCGCGGCACACCTTCGGCCACGGCCACGACGCGGCCGGCCTGCGGCAGCGTCAGCCGGTTGTCCACGCCGCGCACGCCCTGCGGCGCACCCGCCAGCACGGTGGCGCGATCCCTGGCGGCCGCATCCGGCGCCGGGCCGTCCAGGCGCACGACACCATCCGTCGTTGTCACCTCGATGCGCGGGGCGCTCAGCGCCGGGTCGGCGGCCAACGCCGTCTTGACCTTGAGACTGATGCCCGTGTCGTCGATTGCAGTGCCCACGCCATCCACGGCATTGCGCGAGGCCTCGACGGCGGCATGCTGCGAATCCGTCACTGTCTGGCCCATGCGATGGCCGAAGTCGCGCACGTTCGCGATCGCATCGTCGAGCTGGGTGCCAGGGCTGCGCGAGTCCTGCAGCGTGGCCACGGCGACCGCCGTGATGGCGGCACCCAGCCCGAGCGCAAGCAGCCAGGCACCGGCGCTGGAGCGCCGCCGCGGCCGCTCATCTGCACGCCAGCGGCGCGGCTTGATGTTGGGATCGGTGGGCTGACCGTAGGGCGGCAGACGCTCGCGCAAGTCGTCGGCAGGGGCGCTTGTGACGGGTCTCATGGCGATCTCCTGATAGGCCCGGCGGGCCTCTCGCAGCAAGTCTGGCCGGTGGCCTTTGCGCGGCCCATCAGCGGGCGCAAGCGCCCGCTGTAGGACCGCGCGCCGCGGCGTCATCGCGCTCATGACGGCTTCCCTTTGTCCGATACCTGCTGCCGCTGCAGGCCGACACGGCGCAAAACGGTCGCCGCCCATCATCGACTTCACCACCCCTGAAGCCGCTGCCGCCATGAACTTCCGCCTGCTCTTCTCGCTGCTTGGCCTGTCACTGGCTCAGAGTGGTCATGCGCAGGGCGCACCCACCGGTGGCATCAGCCTGGCAGGTGCGGCGGTGTCGTCCGCAGCGCCCGACCCCGAGCTGAACTGGCGCGACCCGCAATGGCTGAGCCGCCAGAACGAACGCTCGCGCTGGCGCTATCAACTGGGGTTGGAGCAGCAACTGCGCTCACCCGTCCAGCTCGGGCCTCAAGCCTCCGTGCGTGAAGCGCTGTGGGCCGGCGTGAGCTATGACTTCTCGCGTCGCTTCAGCGGCGGCGTCGAGACACCGGTCTGGCAACGCAACAGCGGCTGGGCCGCGCGCATGGCCTTCGAGCGCCCCAAGGGCGATGGCCTGGCTGGCCTGCGTGGCGCCTTCTCCTACCAGCTGAGCGCTCAAAGCCGGCTGACGCTGCGCCCGCAGGCTCGCCGCGTCATGCTGAGCTATTCGGCAAGCTGGTGATGAACGATGCTGGGCATCCAATGCGGCGCGCCGCCACATCGAGGCGATGGGCGGCGCGCAAAACGAGCACTGCGCTTCTGGCTCAGGCTCGCGCCATCCAGTCCTTCAGCTCGTCGGCATGCTCTTCCTCATCCGCCAAGATGTCCTCCAGGAGACGCCGGGTCGTGGAGTCCTTGTCGCCCACCAGACCGATCATCTGCCGGTAGGTCTCGACTGCCACACGCTCGGCAACGAGGTTGGACCTGATCATGGCCTTGAGGTCGTTCACCTCGTCGTAGCCCGCGTGGCTGCGCTCGGGAAGGCCCACCGGATTGAAGTCCGGTTCGCCGCCGAGTTGCACGATGCGCTGGGCCAGCCGGTCGGCATGGCCCAGTTCCGCATTGGCGTGGACAAGGAATTCCGCGGCAATGCTGGGCGACTCCAGTCCCGAGGCCATGAAGTGGTGGCGACGGTAGCGCAGCACACAGATGATCTCGGTCGCCAACGCCCCATTGAGCAGATTGACGATGTCCTCACGCCAGGGCCCGTAGGCCGGCGTCACGGCGCCATCGCCGAGGTCCATGCGGGCCGCGCGCAGACCGGACTCATCCAGTTGCAGGGGCCGGTGGCCTTCAGCCATTGCGCGCCACCACCAGCTGGTTGTCCACCGAGCGCACGCCGTTGACCGCGGAGGCCAGCGTCGTGGCGCGCGCCTGCGAGCCGGCATCGGGCGCCGTGCCCGTCAACGTGACGCGGCCTTCCTCGGCGCGGACGTCGATCTTGGTCGCCTTCAGCCTGTCATCGGCCATCAACGCGGCGTTGATCTTGGTGACGATGGCCGCGTCGGTAGCGGCCTCGGAGGCGGCGGCCGTCGCGTCCTTCAACTTGGTCTCGGCCTTGTCCATCGCCTGGCGGGCGTCGGTCTTGGCTTCGGCGCCGGCCTGCTTGGCGTCGGCAATCGCGCCGTCGAGCTTCTGGCCGGCCGTGCGCTCGTCGTCATGCTTGCTGCAGGCGGCCAGGGCGGCAACCAGAGCCAGAGCGCCGATCAGCGGCGCGCGGAGGGTGGTGATGCGGTTCATCTTGCGTCCTTTCTTCATCGCTGAAGCTGTTGGGAAAACGATGTGGCCAACTGTGGAGGCTTGGCTTGCTGCGCCGCGGCAGCCACGGTGCCTATCGGCTGTCGGACAAGGCCGACTCGTTGCCACTGGCGCCTCTCCTCCTCGCCATGGCGAACATGCTCCCGGAGGATGTCGATGAAGGCCATCAACAACGCAGCGCTGAGCACGACCGTCGTCGCCAGCATCAGCCACAGCGGCGGTGGAGGCATGAGGCGCGCCAGGTTGTCGGTCAGGGTCTTCATCGCTCGCTCCGTGGGGCCTGAACGGCCATGAGCTGACTATGCAAAAACCCTGGTTCTGCGACTGCCGGCCGCCCCCGCGAAGGCCCGTAGGACAAGCGGCCGGCCTATACCCTTTGTAGGACAGCGCTGATCGCGCACGCCATTTGCCGTCGCTACGCTTTACCCATCCTCACAACTGATTCGGAGCGCAACATGATTCGCATTGGCATCGTTGACGACCACGCCATCGTCCGGTCCGGTCTGCGTCAGTTCCTCGGCGAGAACGTCGACCTGCGCGTGACGGGTGAAGCTGGCAACGGACGCGACGCGCTGGAACTGGCCCGCACCGGCGAGGTGGATGTGCTGCTGATGGACATCTCCATGCCGGGCCAGAGCGGCGTGGACGCGCTGTCGGCCATCAAGACGCGCTTCCCCGAACTGCCCATCCTCATCCTCAGCGGCTTCCCCGAGACGCACTACGCCACGGCGCTGCTGCGCCAGGGTGCCAGCGGCTATCTGAACAAGGAATGCGATCCCGAGGAGATCGCCAACGCCATCCGCACGGTGGCGCGCGGCCGCCGTTACATCAGCCCGGCCGTGGCCGAGCTGCTGGCCGACGGCGTCGCCGGTGGCGGCTCCGATCGGCCGCTGCACGAGTCGCTGTCGGAGCGTGAACTGCAGGTCTTCCTGCGCCTGGCCAAGGGCGAGACGGTGGGCGACATGGCCAAAGCCATGTTCCTCAGCGTGAAGACCGTCAGCACCTACCGCACCCGCGTGCTGGAAAAGATCAAGCTCGAGACCAACAGCGACCTGACCTACTACGCGCTGAAGAACGGGCTGATCCAGTAAGAAGGGCGGCCTGCAAATGACAACGGCCCCTGACGGGGCCGTTTGTTCTTGTCAGCCGGTTCGGCTCAGCGGCCGATGTTCAGCGGGCTCGTCGACGAAGCGCGTGACTGGCTCGCAATGCGGCGCTCAAGGTCGGCGTGGTCGATGGCGTCCGACAGATAGCTCTCGTCGACGTCAGACTGGGTTTCCAGCGTCAGGGCGCTGCGCAGGGAGGAGAAGAGGTTGTGGATCAGTTCCATGGGGCTTGGGTGGCTTGTGGCCGTATGCACTAGGGTTAACCCCATTATAGGGTTAATACTAGATTCAACACAACCCAGGCTTCGTGAAATGCGTCACCCCGGCTCCAGTGCCAACCCCGCCTGGGTCCAGGCATCGATGCCGCCGCGCAGCACCTGGGCCTGGTGGCCCCGCTGCTTCAACCAGATGGCCGCTCGCACGGCCGAAGCATCGGCAGGACAGGCGCAATAGGTGATGAAGACGGCCGCCGCCGGCCAATCGGCCAGGGCTGCGTCGCCCAAGGCGCCCATGTCGAGATGACGGGCGCCGGGGATGCGGCTGGCCAGCGGCATGGTCGGCGAGCAGGCGCGCACGTCGACAAACACGATGTCGCTGCGCTGCTGGGCCAAGGCCAGGGCTTCGGCCGGGCCGAGGCGCTCGAAACGCTCGAGCTCCCGGCGCACGCGGGCGCGCCGCCACAGCCGCCAGACCAGGTACAGCCCCAGCGCCACACCCGCCAGCGCCAGGGCGACGCCGCCGAGATGGCTGAGTGCGTGCAGCAGCTCGTCAATCTGCTCATGGAACAGCCGCCCCACGCCGATGGCCACGCCGGCCCACAGTGCCGAACCGAGCAGATTCCAGGCGATGAAACGCGAGACCGGCATGCCCAGCGCGCCCGCCAGCGGCGGCGCCAGGATGGACAGCCCCGGCACAAACTTGGCGATGACCAGGGTCAGCACGCCGCGGCGGGCAAAGCTGGCCTCGTTCTGGCGCACGCAGCTGTCCGGCGAGATGGAAATGCGGCACAGCGTCGCCAGCACCCGCCGCCCGAGCCGTTGCCCGGCCCAGAACCACAAGCCGTTGGCCACGAGCGCCGCCAGCGTCGCGACGGCAAAGCTTTGCAGCGCGAAACCGTCGCGCGTGGCCGATTCCACGCCCGCCAGCAGCAGCACCGGCGTGGACGGCACGGGTGCGCCCAGTTGCTCCAGCAGCACGGCAAGGGCCACGGCGAGCAGCCCGTATTGGGAAAAGAGGTCGTTCAGCATGTCGAGGCTGGTGAGGATAGTCGGAACGACAACTCGCTGATGTCAGCAGCCCAGGCAACCATCGTGATGTAGTTGATTACATTACGACTCCATGCCTACCGAGCTCTGGAGCCAGTTCGACGCCGCGCCGCTGGCGCTGACGCTGCGCATCGCCGTTTTCGCCACGCTGCTGGCCCTGCTGCTGGGCGTGGCCCTGGGCTGGGTGTTCGCGCGCACCCGGCTGCCGGGCCGCGGCCTGCTGGAAGCCATCTGCATGCTGCCGCTGGTGCTGCCGCCCACGGTGCTGGGCTACGGCATCCTGGTGCTGATGGGCCGGCGCAGCGCCCTGGGCGGCTGGCTGCGCGAGCACTTCGACTACACGGTCATCTTCAACTGGCATGGCGCCGTCATCGCCTCGACGCTGGTGGCCCTGCCGCTGGTGCTCAAGGGTGCGAGCAGCGCCTTCGCCCAGGTCGACCGCAACCTGGAGGCCGCGGCCCGCACGCTGCGCCAGTCGCGCTGGAGCACCTTTGTGCGCGTGACGCTGCCGCTGGCCTGGCCCGGCATCCTGGCCGGCACGCTGCTGGCCTTCGCTCGCGCCATGGGGGAGTTCGGGGCCTCGTTGATGGTGGCCGGCTCCATCCCCGGCCAGACGCAGACCGCCTCCATGGCCATCTACGACGCCGTACAAGCCGGCCGTGACGATCTGGCGCTGATGCTGGCCCTCATCGTGTCGGCTGTGTCGGTTGCCATCCTCGTGCTGTCCAACCGCTATCTGCAACGCTCGTCGCCATGAAACGTCGCCTGCTCGCCCTCTGTGCCGCCCTGCCCCTGTTCGCCTCGGCCCAGCAACTGACCGTCTCGGCCGCCGCCAGCCTGACCGATGCTTTCAAGGAGATGGGCCCGCGCTTCGAGGCCGCCAGGCCCGGCGCGACGCTGCGCTTCAATTTCGCCGCGTCGGGCGTGCTGCTGCAGCAGATCGCGCAAGGAGCGCCCGTGGACGTCTTCGTCAGCGCCGACCAGGAGACCATGAACCGCGCGGCGGATCAGAAGCTCATCGCCACCGTTACGCGCCGAGACTTTGCGGCCAACTCGCTGGTGCTGGTCACCCCGACCCAAGGCGCACCCGCCATTGCGACATTGGCTGACCTGAACAAGCCCTCAGTGCGCCGCATTGCCGTCGGCAAGGTGGCTTCCGTGCCCGTGGGCCGCTATACGCAACAGGCCCTGGGCACGGCGCAGCTCTGGTCGGCCCTGGCGCCGAAGCTCGTTTTCGCCGACAACGTGCGCCAGGTGCTCGACTACGTGGCCCGCGGTGAGGTCGAGGCCGGCTTCGTCTACCGCACGGATGCCGAGGTCGCCAAGGGCAAGGTGCGCGTGGCCGCGACGGTGGGCGGCCACACGCCCATCACCTATCCGGCCGCCGTCGTGGCCGACAGCAAGCAGGCCGCGTTGGCGCGAGACTTCGTCAACTTCCTCGGCGGGGCCGATGCTCAGGCCATCCTGGCCAAGTACGGTTTCGGCAAACCTTGATCGACGTCAGCCTCCAGCTATCAGTCAGTGACGCCCGGCGCCGCTTCGACCTCGACATCGCGTTCGCGACCGATGCGCCCTTCATCGCCCTCTACGGCCCGTCGGGCGCCGGCAAGTCGCTGACGCTGCAGGCCATGGCCGGCCTGTTGCCAGTGCAGGCCGGGCGCGTGCTGCTGAACGGCCGCGCGCTGTTGGACACGACAGCCGGCATCGACCTGCCACCCGATGCGCGCGGCGTCGGCTATCTCTTCCAGCACTACGCTCTCTTCCCCCACCTCAGCGTGCGCGACAACATCGCCTTCGGCCTGACGAGCTGGCGCAAACGCCTCAAGTCCGACGACGCGGCGCGGGTGGACGAGTTGATCGAGTCTTTCGGCCTCACCGCCATGGCACGCAGCAAGCCGGCCACGCTGTCCGGCGGCCAGCAGCAGCGCGTGGCCCTGGCGCGAGCTCTGGCCTGCAATCCCCAGGTGCTGCTGCTCGACGAACCCTTCGCGGCCCTGCACCCCATGCTGCGCCAGCAACTGCGCGACGAGCTGCGCACGGTGCGTGAACGCTGGGGCATCCCGGCAGTCATGATCACCCACGACCTCGACGATGTGGCCGCGCTGGCGAATCGCGCCTATGTTGTCGACAGCGGCCGCGTCACGCGCGAGGTGGACCTGGACGCCGGCCAAAGCCGCGAGCTGCAGGATGGCAGTGCACTACGGCCCGAGGATGAGCAGCGCCGCGACTTCCTGAAGACGCAGATCGCGTGACCCCCGGCGACCACCCACTGCTGCAAGGCGAACTGCGCCTCGCTGGCCGGCTCGACGGCCGCTTCTTCGACCTGCTCGCCGCGTTGGCCTTGACCGGTTCGCTGCAAAAGGCGGCCCGCGTCGCCGGCTACAGCTACAAGGGCGCGTGGCTGGTGCTAGACGCAGCCGGCGCGCTGACGCATGCACCGCTGGTCGAGACCGCCACCGGCGGCTCAGGCGGCGGCGGCACGCGACTGACGACCGAGGGCCAGGCCTTGCTCGCCGCCTGGCAGCAACTGCAATCCCGCCATCAGGCCTTCCTGCACGAACAGGCCGCCTGGCTGGAAACCCAACCCGCGCTCGACGCGCTGCTGAAAAGGATGTCCATGAAGACCACCGCCCGCAACCAGTTCCATGGCCGCGTGGCCGGCGTCAACCCCGGCCCGGCCACGACGACGGTGCGTGTCGCCCTGGAGGGTGGCCAGGAGATCACCGCCTCGCTGACGACCCAGGCCGCACAGGAACTGCAGGTACAGACGGGCAAGGAAGCCCTGGCGCTGGTGAAGTCCAGCGAGGTCGTGCTGGTGACGGACTTCGGCGGCTACAGGCTGTCGGCGCGCAACCAATTGGCCGGTACCGTCTCGCGCGTGCAGCGCGGCGCGGTGTCCAGCCTGGTCGGCCTGACCCTGCCCGGCGGCGCCGTCGTCACGGCCAGCGTCACCAACGATGCCGTCGATGCGCTTGGCCTGGCCGTGGGTCAGCAGGCCACCGCCGTGTTCAAGGCCTATGCCGTCATGCTGGCTGTTCGCGACTAGAGCCCCAGCTCGCTCAGACCTGGGTGTTCATCCGGGCGCCGGCCCAAGGGCCAGAAGAACAGCCGCGCCGACGCCGCGATGGGCAGGTCATTGATGCTGGCAAAGCGTCGCCGCATCAGGCCTTCATCGGTGAACTCCCAGTTCTCGTTGCCGTAGCTGCGGTACCAGTGGCCCGAATCGTCGTGCCACTCGTAGGCGAAGCGCACGGCGATGCGGTTGCCTGCACAAGCCCACAGCTCCTTGATGAGCCGGTAGTCCAGCTCGCGCGCCCACTTGCGCACGAGGAATTCATGCACCTGCTCGCGGCCGACCGGGAACTCCGCGCGGTTGCGCCAGACCGTGTCGTCCGTGTAGACGCCGACGACGCGGTCGGGGTCGCGGCTGTTCCAGGCGTCTTCGGCCAGGCGCACTTTCTGGACGGCCGACTCGGCCGTGAAGGGCGGCAGCGGCGGCTTCATCTTCAATACGTCTTGTAGGGCAGGAACTTGCCGCTCATGACGATGCTGACGCGGTCACCCGCCGCGTTGGGCTCGCGCTGCAGGTCCATCTTGAAGTCGATGGCGCTCATGATGCCGTCGCCGAATTCCTCGTGGATCAGCTCCTTGAAGGTCGTGCCGTAGACGCTGATGAGCTCGTAGAAGCGGTAGATCAGCGGGTCGGTCGGCACCGACGTCGGCAGGCTGCCCTTGTAGGGCACGACCTTGAGCCACTGCGTCTCACACTCGGTCAGGTCGAAGAACCTGGCCAGCTTGGCGGCCTGCTCGTCGTTGAAGGTCATCTGGCCCAGGCAGCCGGCGGTGACCCACTCCTTGCTGAGGCCGATGTCGGCGGCCACGTCGGCCCATTTGATGCCCTTGGCAACCTTGGTGGCGATGATCTTTTCGGTGACTTCGAGGCGGCTCATGCGGTGCTCCTGTGGATGGCGGGGTTGGTATCGAGGGGAATGACTTCGGCGGTCTGCAGGCCTGGCCGCACCTCGGGCGGCTGCTCGGGCGCGCGGCCATGCGACAGCGTGGCGCTGCGCTCGACGAGGAAGTCGACGAGGTGGTTGCGGATGCGGTAGTACTGCGGGTCGTGGTGCAGCGTGGCGCGCTGCCGCTCGCGGGGCATGGTGTTGACGACGATCTCCGCCACGCGGGCCTGCGGGCCGTTGGCCATCAGCAGGATGCGGTCGGCCAGCAGGATGGCCTCGTCCACGTCATGCGTGATCATGAAGACGGTCTGGCGCGTGGCAGCGCAGATCTTCAGCAGCTCGTCCTGGATGGTGCCGCGCGTCAGCGCGTCCAGCGCGCCGAAGGGCTCGTCCAGCAGCAGCATGCGCGGCTCGATGGCGAAGGCACGCGCTATGCCCACTCGCTGCTTCATGCCGCCAGAGAGTTGGCTGGGTTTCTTGTCCAGCGCCGGTGTGAGGCCGACGAGGGCGACGTGCTTCTGGACCTGCGCGTCGACCTCGGCGCGCTTCCAGTCGGGCCATTTGCTGCGCACCGCGAAGGCGATGTTCTGGCGCACGGTCAGCCACGGCATCAGCGCATGGCCCTGGAAGACGACGCCGCGCTCCAGCCCCGGTCCGGCCACCTCGCGCTGGGCCATGAAGACGTGGCCGCTGCTCGCCTGCTCCAGGCCGGCCAGCACGTTGAGGATGGTGGTCTTGCCACAGCCGCTGTGGCCGATGATGCAGACGAACTCGCCCTCGCTCAGCGTGAAGTTGACGCCGTCGAAGACGGTCGCGTCGCCATAGCGCTTGGTCAGGCCCTGGACCTGCACAAGTTCAGTCGGCATAGGTCACCGCCTTCTGCGCGCGGGCGAAGAGCAGGTCCAGCGCCATGCCCACGAGGCCGATGACGAGGATGGCGAAGATGACGTTGGGCAGGCTGAGGTTGTTCCACTCGTTCCAGACGAAGTAGCCGATGCCGGTGCCGCCCACCAGCATCTCGGCCGCCACGATGACCAGCCACGCGATGCCCATGCTGATGCGCATGCCCGTCAGGATGGTCGGCGCCGCCGCCGGCAGGATCACTTCGAAGGCCCGGCGGAGCGGGCTGACCTCCAGCGTGCGGGCCACGTTCAGCCACTCGCGCCGCACGCCGGCCACGCCGAAGGCCGTGTTGATCAGCATCGGCCACAGGCTGCAGATGAAGATGACGAAGATGCCGCTCGCCGCCGAGTCCTTGATCGTGTAGAGGGCCAGCGGCATCCAGGCCAGCGGCGAGATGGGCTTGAGCACCTGGATGAAGGGGTCCAGCGCGCGGTAGGCCAACGGACTCATGCCGATGACGAAACCCAGTGGAATGGCGACCAGCGCAGCCAGCAGATAGCCCAGGCCGACCCGCCCCAGCGAGTAGGCCAGCTGCAGGCCAATGCCCTTGTCGTTGGGGCCGCGGTCGTAGAAGGGCTCGGCCAGGTGATGGGCCATGGTGCGGCCCATTTGCGCCAGCGTCGGAAAGCCGCTCTTGGCCGCCACCGGCGTGGCGTCCACCGGCTTGCCCATCAGCTTGGCGTACTCGATCTGCTCGGGCGTCATGGCTGCAGCCGGTGCCGCAGCAGGCGTGCCCTGCGTGGCGAGGTACCACACACCCAGCAGACAGCCGAGCAGCAGCAGCGACAGCACACCAGCGCGGAAGGCGAGCGAGCGCTTCATGTGCGTTTGATCGCGAAGCTGGCCACGTAAGCATCCGGCTTGGCCGGGTCGAACTCCTTGCCCATGACGCTGAACTTCGGATAGCCGCCCGTCTTCTCCTCGGGCGCCGCCATGTCCAGCGCCTTCATCTGCTTCTTCGCATCCGTCAGCAGGAAGACCTTCTCGGCGATCTGCCGGTAGTTCACGTCACCCTTCAGATAGCCCCAGCGCTTCATCTGCGTCAGGATCCACACGGCCATGCTCTGCCAGGGCATGGGGTCGAAGTCGGCGCGGTCGGGCACGACCTTGACATTGCCCAGGCCGTCGGCGAACTTGCCCGTCAACACCTGGGCGATGACGGTCTCGGGCTGGTTCAGATAGGCCTGTGGCGCGATGACCTTGGCAATCAGCTCGCGGTTGCGCGCCTCGCGGGCCATGGCGGCGGCCGTCAGCACCGCGCGGTAGAGCGCGATGAAAGTGTTGGGGTTCCTGGCGATGAACTCGCTGCTGGTGCCGAAGGCGCAGCAGGGGTGGCCGTTCCACAGCTCCTTGGTCAGCAGGTGGATGAAGCCCACCTCCTCGTAGACCGCGCGCTGGTTGAACGGATCCGGGCCGAGGAAGCCGTCGATGTTGCCGGCGCGCAGGTTCGCCACCATCTCGGGCGGCGGCACCACGCGGATCTGGATGTCGCGGTCCGGGTCCAGCCCCGCTTCCGCCACGTAATAGCGCAGCAGGAAGTTGTGCATCGAGTACTCGAAGGGCGCGGCGAACTTGAAGCCCTTCCAGTCCTTGGGATCGCGCTTGTCCTTGTGTTTGACGCTGAGGGTGATGGCCTGGCCGTTGGTGTTCTGGATGGTGGCCACATTCATCGGCGTGGCCGGCGCGCCCAGGCCCAGGCTGATCGCAATCGGCATCGGCGACAGGAAGTGCGTCGCGTCGTACTCCTTGTTGATCATCTTGTCGCGGATCAAGGCCCAGCCCGCCGTCTTCACGACCTCCACGTTCAGCCCCTGCTTGGCATAGAAGCCCAGCGGGTGGGCCATGATCAGCGGTGTGGCGCAGGTGATGGGGATGAAGCCGATCTTGAGGTCCTTCTTCTCCAGCGCGCCCTTGTCTTGCGCCATCGCCTGCAGCGAGGCGATGGGCAGCACGCTGCCGATGGCGGCCATCGCCGTGCGGCGGCCCACGGCCTTCAGGAAGCGGCGGCGCAGCGCGTCCTGCGGAAACAGCGCTTTGACCAACGTCGCCTCGACGAAGCTGGCCGATTCGGCCTCGAAGTCCGTCGTCTCGCTGCGGGTGCGCAGTTCGGCGGCGGCGTGCTCGGCCGGACTGCCGTGCTGGCCACAGGCGCAGTGCATCAGCAGGGGCCGGTCGGCGTCGTAGGGATCGTGGGTCATCGAGTGCTCCTCAAGTGGAAGCGACTCTAGGGAGCGCGCCGGCTCGGCGGCATCGTGGTGGCCGGCGACTTCTTGTAGGGCTGGAACTACGCCACATCGCCCGAAGCCCCCCTAACTGGGCAAGCCGGGGACCACAGGACTGTTGCTCAATCCCTCAGGCAGGGGGTCTCATACCGCTGCCCCACGCCGGTGCCAGCGTGATTTGCGCACTAGCATCCCGCCTCATTCGCGCTCACTCGGACAGACAGGGAAGTTCAATGACCATCGCCACAATCAAGTCATTCATCCTCGGGACGGCTTCGGCAGTCGCCCTGGCCGCTCCCGCCGGTGCGGCCACCATCATCCTGCACGACATCGGCGGCGCCGCCCAGGTGACCGGCACGCAGGCCGAGGCAGGCTTCAGGATCGCAGCGAAGTACTGGGAATCGGTCCTCACCAACAACGCCACGATCGAGCTGAACGTCGGCTACGGCGGGCTGCCGCCGGGCGTGCTGGGCTCGACCGGCTCCAGCCTGATCGACTACGTGCCGATCGGTGCCTACTACAACCTGCTCAACGCCAACAAGACCAGCGCGCTGGACAACCTGGCCGTGGCCAACCTGTCACCCCTGAATGCCAATGGCGGCGTGTCGGTCCTGGTGCCGGCCTATCTTTCGCCGGCCACCCAGGACGGCATCGACGTCGCCGGCGGCACACGGCTGGCGCCCGACAACACCATCAACCAAGCGATGGCGCTGACCTCGGCCAACGTCAAGGCCCTGGGCATCGACCTCGGCCCAAGCTTCATCGATGGCACCATCCAGTTCTCCAACCAGTTCGCCTTCGACTTCAACCCCACGGACGGCATCACGCCGGGCAGCTACGACTTCATCGGCGTGGCCATCCACGAGATCGGGCATGCGCTGGGCTTCGTCAGCGGTGCCGACGATTTCGACTACACCGACGGCCAAACCGGCCCGGTCGATGATTTCTGGTGGGGCTATGGCCTGGACATGTTCCGCTACAGCGCCGCGGGTCAATTGAACTGGGCGCCGAACCAGCCGGCCTACTTCTCGGTGGACGGCGGCGCCACGGCCCTCGGCGATTTCTCGACGGGTGAAAACACCGGCGACGGCAACCAGGCCTCGCACTGGAAGGAGCCCAACCAGGCCACGCCGTGCAACGACTTCCTGGGCGTCATGAACCCCTACATCTGCGGCGGCAAGATGGACTCGGTCACCGCGCTGGACCTGGCGGCCTTCGATGCCATCGGCTGGAATGTGAACGTCGATGTGCTGGCCAACCCGGCCTACGAGCTGACGACGGCACAGATCTACGCGCAGTTCGCCATTCCCGAGCCGTCGACCTGGTCGGTGGTTTTCCTGGGCCTGTTGGCTGCCGGGCTGGTCACGCGCCGCCGCAAGCAGCAAGGCTAAACCTCAGTTACCGCCTCGGCGGCTCGCCCCGGTTGCAGACCTGCACCGGGGCGATTTTCGTTGGGCCGCAGCGCCTCAGGCCGCCGCGGCCACCGCGCGCGTGATCTGCACCTGCACTTCACCCGCGCCCGCAAACACATGCCGCGACTGCTGGCCGATGCGGATGTCGTGCACGCCGGTGATCATGCCGGTCGAGATGACGTCGCCGGCACGCAAAATTTCACCCTGCTGGGCGCGCTTGTTCAGCGTGAAGGCGAGCGCGCCGAGAGGCCCGGGCTTGATGGCGACCTTGCCGGTACCGACCGACTGGCCGTCGATGAAGGTCTCGACATCAATGGTTTCCAGCTCGCGCCAGTTGGTGATTTCGGCGCCGACGACGACGCCCCAGTTGTTGCCGAAGTCGGAGATGACGGCGCCGGGGCCGATGTCGTTCAGCGTGGCCAGTGGGCTGCTCGCCACTTCGACGCCGATGTGCATGGACGCCACCAGCGGGAGGACGGACTCCGCTGTCCAGTCGCTCTTGCCGGCCGGCGAATCCGCCGCGACGACGATGACGACCTCGGCCTCGACGGCCGCGAAGCCGCCTTCGAACACGGGGCATTGCGCCGCGCCGCCCTGCGCCACGTGGTGGACGTTGGGGGCAAAGGCGGGGCCGATGAGGCGCTCTTCAGGAAATTGGGCCGCGAACGCGGGGTTCACGCGGGCGACCTTCCAGCCCTTGACCGCATCGGGCCAGCGGGCGATGGCCGCGGCCTGGATCGCATAGGCCTCGGCCAGCGTCGCGGGCGGCGTGCCGGGGTAGGCCTCGAGGGCGCGGCCGGCGGCGCGGGCGGTGGTGAAGGTTTCGGCGATTTGTTGGGAGGCGCTCATGGAGTTCTTTCTGTGCGCCGGCCGGCGCGGTCATGCATGCGGCCGGCAATGTACCGCGCCGAAACGAAACAGGGTTTTACTTTTCCGGAAGCAACCCTATCCCGCCTGCTCCATGCGCACCGCGAACAGCGCCAGCTCCACGTCGTTGCGCACGCCGATCTTCTCCAGCACGCGGGCACGGTAGGTGGACACCGTGTTGGGTGACAGCACCAGTTGCTCGGCGATCTCGCCCACGCTGCGGCCGGCGGCCAGCAGCTGGAAGACCTGGTATTCGCGGTGCGACAGCTTCTCGTGCAGCGGCTGCTCATCGTCCGCCGGCCGGCCGCCCGCGCCGATGGCGCCGGCCAATTGCTCGGCCACGCTGGGCGTGATGAAGAGCTTGCCGCGGGCGACGCTGCGCACCGCGTCGATCATCTGCTCACTGTGCGCGCTCTTGTTCAGGTAGCCGGCCGCGCCGAGCTTGAGGCTGCGCACGGCGTACTGGCGGTCGGGGTAGGTCGACAGCATCAGCACGGGCAGGCGCGGGAACTCGGACTTCAACGCCTTCAGGATGTCCAGCCCGTCGCGCTGCGGCATGGCGATGTCCAGCAGCACCACGTCGACCTGGCCTGCCCTCACCTGCTGGATGGCATCCGGCCCGTTGGCCGCCTCGCCGACGACGCGCAGATCCTCCGCCTCGGCCAGCACCTGCTTGATGCCCTGGCGGACGATGAGGTGGTCGTCGCAGATCAGCACGCGAATCATGTCAGGCTCTCGTCCGACGGGTACATCGGCCGGTCCCCCGAGCGGACGGCGGTCCGGCTTGGGGCGGCCCGGCGCTCGGCCCGCTTCATTGCGCCTCCAGCGGCATCACCAATCGAACTGTCGTGCCCCGCCCCGGCGCACTCTCGATGCCCAACCGCCCCCCGAAGTGGCCGGCACGCTCGCGCATACCCAGCACGCCATAGCTGCGCGCGTCGTTCAGCGCCTCGGGTGCCGCGCCCACGCCGTCGTCGCGCACCTGCAGATAGAGCACCGGTGCCGGTGGCGCGTCCACGTCGATGCGGATGGCCACATGCCGGGCCCTGGCGTGACGGGCGACGTTGGACAGCACCTCCTGGAAGATGCGGAACACCGCAATCGCCAGCCCCCCTTCCGGCGGCGCGACATCGGCCGCGACGTGCATCTTGACGTCCACCTGCCGCTCGTCGCTGCCGGCAAGCTGGAACTCCTGCGCCTGCCACTCCAGCGCCGCCCACAGGCCCTGGTGGTCCAGGATGCTGGGGCGCAGGTCCGTGATGATGCGGCCGACCGAGTCGACCGCCGTGTCCACCAGGCCGCCCATGCGCTGGCATTTGTCCAGCATGGGCTCGCGCAGGCCAGGGTCGCCGACACGGCGGGCCAGCCAGTCCAGGTCCATCTTCAGCGCCACGAGCAGGGAGCCCAGCTCGTCATGGATCTCGCGGGCAATGCGCTTGCGCTCGGTCTCGCGCATGGCCTCCAGGTGGTGGGCCAGCTCGCGCAGCTCGGCCGTTCGGTCGGCCACGCGCTGCTCCAGCTCGTCATGGCTGGCGCGCAGCAGCGCCTCGGCGCGGCGGCGGGCGGAAATGTCGACGAAGGTGACGACGGCGCCCTGCACCTCGCCATGTTCGATGACCGGGTAGCTCGAATACTCGGCCGGGAAGGGACTGCCGTCAGCCCGCCACAGCACTTCATCGTCGATGCGGCAGGGCTCGCCGCGGCGGAAGGCATTGAAGATGGGGCAGTCGCACTCCGGATAGTGGGCGCCGTCGTCGCGCGAGTGATGGATCAGCTCGTGCATATTGCGGCCCAGCACTTCTTCGGTGCGCCAGCCCAGGGCCTCACAGGCAGCGCGGTTCACAAAGGTGCAATGGCCACCCATATCGATGCCGAATATGCCCTCGCCGGTGCTTTCCAGCAGCAGGGTCAGGCGGCGCGTCGCCTCCAGCGAGGCAACCGGCGGGGTGGCGAGCGTGTCCTGGGCAAACGGCATGCTCATGAGGCGAGCAAAGCCCATGCCACGCTTTGGTGCATATCGAATAAGGAAATAAGCAAACTGTCGTTTGGTGAATAAGCGACTTCGGGCACTCTCGCGGCTTCGTTCATTCGACGGCCATGCCATGCCCTTCTTCCTGCCTTCTCGCCGCACCGTTCTCGCGCTGATCGCCTCCAGCGCCGCCCTGCCGGCGCTGGCCAGTGACGCCACGCTGCTGAACGTCTCCTACGACGTGGCGCGCGAGCTCTACAAGCAGATCAACCCGGCCTTTGTCGCCGCGCAGAAGGCCAAGGGCCAGACCGTCGTCATCAACCAGAGCCATGGCGGCTCCAGCAAGCAGATCGGCGCCGTCATCGGCGGCCTGGAAGCCGACGTCGTAACGATGAACCAGGCCACCGACGTGGACCAGCTCGCCAGCGCCGGCCTGACCCCCGCCGACTGGCGCAGCCGCTTCCCCAACGGCGCGGCGCCCTATTCGTCCACCATGACCTTCCTCGTGCGCAAGGGCAACCCCAAGGGCATCAAGGACTGGAGCGACCTGGCCCGCCCGGGCGTGCAGGTCATCATCCCCAACCCCAAGGTCACCGGCAACGGCCGCTACAGCTACCTGGCCATCTGGGGCAGCGTCATTGCCACCGGCGGCAGCGAAGCCCAGGCCAAGGAACTGGTCACCAAGGTGCTGACCAATGTGCCGGTGCTGGACGGCGGCGGCCGCGGCGCCACCACCACCTTCACGCAGCGGGGCATCGGCGACGTGCTCGTCACCTTCGAGGCCGAGGTGGAGCTGATCGAGAACGAGTTCGGCAAGGGCCAGTTCGAGCAGGTCAACCCCAGCATCTCCATCGAGACCGATGCCCCGGTGGCCCTGGTCGACAAGGTCAATGCCAAGAAGGGTACGGCCGCGCTGGCCAAGGCCTACCTCGACTTCCACTGGACACCGGAAGGCCAGGAAATCATCGCCAGGAACAACTTCCGCCCGCGCGACCCAGCCATCTTCAAGAAGCATGCGCAGCGCTTCGCCAACATCAAGCTCTTCACGGTCGACCAGACGCTGGGCGGCTGGGCCAAGGTCAGCAAGCAGCACTTTGCCGACGGCGGCTCGTTTGACCAAGTCATGGCCAGCATCAAACGCTGATGGCTTCCTTCCTCTCGGCACGCCGCCGCGTGCTGCCCGGATTCGCACCGACGCTGGGCTTCACGCTGTTCTATCTGTCGCTGATCGTGCTGGTGCCGCTGGCCGCCGTCTTCTTGAAGTCCTCGGGCCACGGTTTCGACGCCTTCTGGGCTGCCGCCACGGCACCGCGCGTGATGGCCTCGTACAAGCTCAGCTTCGGGGCCTCGCTGATCGCCGCCTTCATCAATCTCTTCTTCGGCCTCATCCTGGCCTGGTGCATCGTGCGCTATGAGTTCCCGGGCAAGAAGCTCGTCGATGCGCTGATCGACCTGCCCTTCGCCCTGCCCACGGCCGTGGCCGGCATCGCGCTGACGGCGCTGTACGCGCCCAACGGCTGGGTCGGTTCCCTCTTCGCCAAGTACGACATCAAGATCGCCTTCACGCCGCTGGGCATCCTGCTGGCGCTGATCTTCATCGGCCTGCCCTTCATCGTGCGCACCGTGCAACCGGTGCTGGAGGACATGGAGACCGAGCTGGAGGAGGCCGCCGCGTCGCTGGGCGCCCAGCGCTGGACCACCTTCCGCTATGTCGTGCTGCCGACGCTGCTGCCGGCCCTGCTGACCGGCTTCGCGCTGGCCTTTGCGCGCGCCGTTGGCGAATACGGCTCGGTCATCTTCATCGCCGGCAACATCCCCATGGTCAGCGAGATCACGCCGCTGATGATCATCGCCAAGCTGGAGCAATACGACTACGTGGGCGCCACGGCCATCGCGGCCGTCATGCTGATCGCCAGCTTCGTGCTGCTGCTCATCATCAACGGCCTGCAGGCCTGGAGTTCGCAGCGGGGTGGGCGCAAATGAGTACCGCACTGCATCTCGCCCCGGCTCGCGCCAGAGCCAAGTACCAGGACAACCCCGCCACGCGCGAATCCCCCGCCGTGCGGTTCGCGCTGCTGGCACTGGGCCTGACCTTCTTCGCCATCTTCCTGCTGCTGCCCCTCGTGGCCGTCTTCACCGAGGCGCTGCGCAAGGGCTGGGAGGTGTACTTCGCGTCCATCGCCGAAGAGGAAACCTTCTCCGCCATCAAGCTCACCCTGATCGCTACGGCCATCGCGGTGCCGTTCAACCTGGTGTTCGGCCTGAGTGCGTCATGGTTGATCGCCAAGCACGAGTTCCGCGGCAAGCAGCTGCTGATCACGCTGATCGACCTGCCCTTCTCGGTCTCGCCCGTCGTGGCCGGCCTGATGTATGTGCTGATCTTCGGCGCCCAGGGCTGGTTCGGCCCCTGGCTGCAGGCGCATGACGTGAAGATCATCTTCGCCGTGCCCGGCATCGTGCTGGCGACCGTCTTCGTCACCTTCCCCTTCGTCGCCCGCGAGCTGATCCCGCTGATGCAGGCGCAAGGCAAGGACGAGGAAGAGGCCGCCACCGTGCTCGGCGCCAGCGGCTGGCAGACCTTCCGCCGCGTGACCCTGCCCAACATCAAATGGGGCCYGCTGTACGGCGTCATCCTTTGCAATGCGCGCGCCATGGGCGAGTTCGGCGCGGTGTCGGTCGTGTCCGGCCACATACGCGGCCTGACCAACACGCTGCCGCTGCACGTCGAGATCCTCTACAACGAATACCAGTTCGCGGCCGCCTTCGCCGTGGCCTCACTGCTGGCGCTGCTCGCGCTGGTGACGCTGGTGATCAAGCAATTCATCGAGTGGCGTGCCAGCCAGTCGGCCAAGGAAGCGTGATGGGAATTCAAGTCCAAAACATCCACAAGAGCTTCGGCAGCTTCACCGCTCTCGGTGATGTGTCGCTGGACTTCCCGACCGGCGAACTCGTCGCCCTGCTCGGCCCCTCGGGCTGCGGCAAGACGACGCTGCTGCGCATCATTGCCGGCCTGGAGCAGGCCGATGCGGGGCGCGTGCTGCTGGACGGCCAGGACGCCTCGGACACGCATGTGCGCGAGCGCCAGGTCGGCTTCGTCTTCCAGCATTACGCGTTGTTCCGCCACATGACGGTGTTCGACAACGTCGCCTTCGGCCTGCGCGTGAAGCCCAGGAAGCAGCGCCTGCCCGAAGCCGAGATCAAGAAGCGCGTCACCGAACTGCTCAAGCTCGTGCAGCTGGACTGGCTGGGCGACCGTTTCCCGCCGCAGCTGTCCGGTGGCCAGCGCCAGCGCATCGCGCTGGCCCGTGCGCTGGCCGTCGAGCCGCGCGTGCTGCTGCTGGACGAGCCCTTCGGCGCGCTCGACGCCAAGGTGCGCAAGGAGCTGCGCCGCTGGCTGCGTCGCCTGCACGACGAGCTGCACATCACCAGCATCTTCGTCACCCACGACCAGGACGAGGCCTTGGAAGTGGCCGACCGCATCGTGCTGATGGACCATGGCCGTGTCGAGCAGGTCGGCACGCCGCAGGAGGTCTACGAGCGCCCGGCGACGCCCTTCGTCTACGGCTTCCTCGGCGCGGTCAACCGCTTCGTCGGCCAGGCCCGCGGTGGCGTGCTGCACATGGGCGAGCACCAGTTGCCGCACCAGGGCGCCCACGGCGACGGCGAGGTGCAGGCCTATGCGCGGCCGCATGAGCTGCAGATCCTGACCGACGAGTCGGCCCAGGGCCTGTCGGCCACCGTGGAGCGCGTGCTGTCCTTTGGCGCGAGCGCACGTGTCGAGCTGATCGGCCCGGACGGCCAACCGCTGGAAGCCGAATTGACTCGCGAAGAGGCTGAGTCCTTGCGCCTGCAAGGCGGCCAGCGCGTGAAGTTGAGCGCGGCGCGGCTGAGCCTGTTCGAGGCCGGCGCCGGCATCTGAGCACCGGCTCCTCAGTCATGAGGAGGCCCGCGTCCCCAAGATTGGGGACCTAGGGGATGTCCGCTTCCCGCCACCGACTACGTTTGGACAAACAGGTGTCTGTCGCCGGTACGGGCACCGCTGTCGCAAACGCCGGCGGGAGTTCGACATGTCATCCTTCTCCGACAAGGCCGCCCATCGTCAGCGCATGCTCTGGGTCTGCGCCATCATCGCCATCGCTGGCGTCGGCGCCTATGAGCTGGTGCCCACCCAGCCTGGCCGCGACGTGGTCGCGGTCGACGCGCCGCTGCGCTTCGACGCGCCCGCCGCCGGGCCCGACGCATGGCGCGCTGCCTACCGCAACTGCATCGCCCATCCTGCGCCGGACGGCTCCACCGCCGATTGCCTGGTGCTGCTGAAGGACGACTCGCCGCAAGGTTGATATACGCAGCCCGCATGGGCTGCTGCGTTTCGATTCCTTCCGCTCGGCGGACCCCTTGGCCACACTGCCCTCATCCCGCAGCCACCAAGGAATTCCGCATGACCATCACCGCCATCAACGTCCGCAACCAGTTCCGCGGCACGATCAAGGAAATCATCGAAGGCCCGGTCGTCTCGGAAGTCGATGTCGTCACGCGCAGTGGCGATGTCGTCACCTCGGTCATCACGACGCGCTCGGTCAAGGACCTTGGCCTCGAAGTCGGCCGCGAGGTCGTCGCGCTGGTCAAGTCCACCGAGGTGTCGATCGCGACGCTCTGACGAGGAGCCCGACATGGCCTACAGCGCGCCCCGCGTCCTCATCATCCCGGGCCTGAACGACAGCGGCCCGGCGCATTGGCAGACCTGGCTGCAAGGCCAGTACCGCGACGCCCGCCGCGTCACGCAGCGCGACCCCAGCAAACCCGAACTGGAGCGTTGGGCCGAGCGCATCCAGCGCACATTGGAAGTGGCGGGCGACGGGGAATGGCTGGCCGTGGCGCACAGCTTCGGCTGCCTGGCCCTGGCCCGCCACCTGGCCGACCACCCGGACTCGCCCATCCGCGAGGCCCTCTTCGTCGCCCCGGCCGAGCCCGACAAGTTCGGCGTCGCCGAGTCATTGCCCCACCAGCGCCTGCCACGCCGCTCGCGCCTGATCGCCAGCAGCACCGACCCGTGGATGAGCGCCGCCAGCGCCGCGCGCTGGGCGCATCGTTGGGGTGCCAGCTACAGCAATCTCGGACCGGTCGGCCACATCAATGCAGAGGCCGGCTTCGGCCCCTTTCCGATCGCCAAGAGCTGGATCGAAGCTGCGCGAGCGCGCGCCGCCGCCGAGCAAAGGCCACGCCACGCCGAGTTCCGCGAGTGGGCCTTCGCCGTCTGAGATGAAGCTGAGGGTTCAACAACCGCGGACGAGGAACTCGACCCGCCGGTCGAGCGCGTCGGACAGGTCGTCGCGGCCGTTGCCGATCAGCGCCTGCCTGGAGCCGACGCCGCTGCTGGCCAGTCGCGGCGTCAGCTTGGGTGCCACCCGCTTCAACTCGCCCGCGACCATCTCCGCGCGCATCAGCGAAATCCTTTCGTTCACCGGCTCGGCGCCGCTTGCGCTCGTGTGGCCGACCACGTCCAGGCAACTCGGCCGCGCCGCAGCGCGCCTGCCGATCTCGCCCATCCACATCGCATAAGGCAGCGCCGTGGTGCCCGGCGGCGACCAGATCGCCGCAGTGCCGGGCTTGAACAGCACCTTCACGCCCAGCCGCTTCTGGTCGAGCCCCTGCTCGACGATGTCGCCGAAGGCCTTGGCCGCCGCCGACCGCTGGCCGAGCCGCATCCGGGTGAGGTACAGCCCCGTATGCACGCGCAACTGGTTGCCGCCGGGGCTGGCCAGCGCCGTCTCGAACAGCGTGGCAGCTTGCGCATAGCGCTTGGCGGCGTAGGCCTCGCTGGCTTCAGCGATGGTCGCAGCCGTCACGATGCGGTCGATGTACAGCGGGTGGATGGCGTCGCCGGGCTTGGTGCCTTGACAGGTGCGCACATAGCCGGTGGTGGCATCATCCGGCGCCCAGGCCGGTGAATCGGCGAACAGCGGCAACGGCGTCGTGTCCACGCCCTCGGGCAGCGCGAAGGCCAGGCCTTTGCTGACCAGCTTGCCGGTCTTCAGGTCCGCCAGGGCAAGGCAGATCCGGAAGGCTTCGCGCTTGCCCTCGCTCTTGCGCTCGGCATTCACGCCGGTGAAGGTCCCGGTCAGGATCAGCGGCCCACGCACGACGTTGACCGGGTTGAACGGCTTGACGCTGTAGCGCGGGTACTGCTGGGCTATCAGCTTGACCAATTGCGTGCCCATCGTCTGCGTGGCATTCGACTGCAGCCCGGTGACGCCGTCCACCAGCGGATCGATCACCAGCTCGCGGGCCTCTGCCGGCTGCGCGTCGGCGAGCAAAGCCGTGGCGGCGCGCAGCACGGCGGCATCGAACGGCAGCGTGGGGGGTGGCACCGGGGCCGGCGGCGGTGCAGGCATTGTGGCCGGGACCGGCGCCGCCGCGGGGGCCGTGGCAGAGCCGGGGGCACCGCAAGCACCCAAAAGACTCATGAGGCTCACGCCAGCCAGCACCGCCAGCCACCGTGCGGCGCTGGCCCGTCGGACCCGGGATGCCATCCTGTCGCGTCTGATTCGATGCTGTGTCATGGCGCGCTCGCGTCGGGCCTCGGGAGCCGCAAGCGTATCGCGCCTGCGACGTTGCGGCATCCTGTGACCGCGCGCGAGCCCTAGCCGAGCGTTGACTTGAATACCGCCAGCGTCCTCTCCCAGGCCAGCTGTGCCGCAGCGGCGTCATAGCGCGGCGTCGTGTCGTTGTTGAAACCGTGCTGGGTGCCGGCGTAGACGAACTGCTCGTAACGCACGCCGGCCGCCTTCAGCGCGGCCTCATAGGCTGGCCAGCTGGCGTTGACGCGCTCGTCGTTGCCCGCGTAATTCAGCAGCAGCCGCGCCTTGATGCGCGGCACGTCCTCCAGCGCCGGCGCGCCGCCGTAAAAGGGCACAGCCACGCCCAGCTCCGGCACTTGCGTGGCGACGTAGTTGGACAGCGACCCGCCCCAGCAAAAGCCGACGACACCGAGCTTGCCATTGCCGTCGGGCACGGCCAGCAGGCCGCGGGCAGCAGCGACGATATCGGCGCGCGTCTTGGGCGCGTCGAGCTTGCCGAACAGCTCACGCGCCTTGTCCTCGTCGCCCGGGTAGCCGCCCAGCGGCGCCAGCGCGTCGGGCGCATAGGCCACGTAGCCGGCCAGCGCCACGCGGCGGGCGATGTCCTCGATGTGCGGGTTCAAGCCGCGGTTCTCGTGCACGACCAGCACGGCCGGCAGCTTGCCCGCCGCACTCGCGGGTTTGGCGAGATAGCCCTGCACCTGGCCGTTGCCGTCGGGCGACGGGAAGGACTGGCGGCGGATCACCAGGCGCGGGTCATCTGGCTTGACCTGCTGGGCGGCGGCGAAATTGGGGCTGAGCGTGGCCAGCAGCGCTGCGGCCCCGGCCGGGCCGCCGGTGAAGGCCGCGGCCTGCTCCAGAAAACCACGGCGGCTCAGATCGCCATGCACATAGCGGTCGAACAGGGGCCAGGCCTGCGCGGGGATATCGGTCGGTTGCGTCATCGCTAGCGTCCTTATGCGTGGGAATGCCAACTTTAGTGGGACAACCCGGCAAGAAGCGAATATCGATATGGCGAATAGTTCGACGACAGATGCAGGTGCAATTCGCAGAATCGCCTCGCATGAACTTCCAGCAGCTCCGTTCCGTCCGTGAGGCCCAGCGCCGCGGCTTCAACCTGACCGAAGTCGCTCAGGCCCTGCATACCTCGCAGCCCGGCGTCAGCCGCCAGATCCGCGAGCTGGAGGATGAACTCGGCATCGAGCTTTTCGTGCGCGTCGGCAAGCGCCTGACGGGGCTGACCGAGCCGGGCGAGCAGGTGCTGCCCGTCATCGAGCGCCTGCTGCAGGAGGCCGAGAACCTCAAGCGCGCGGCCGACGACTTCGCCCAGGCCGGCAGCGGGCGCCTGCGCATCGCCGCCACGCACAGCCAGGCCCGCTATGCGCTGCCGCCCGCCGTGCGCGACTTCCGCGCCCATCACCCGGACGTGAGCCTGCATCTGCAGCAGGGCTCGCCTCAGCAGATCGCCCGCCTGCTGCTCGACGGCGAGGCCGATGTCGGCATCGCGACCGAGGCGCTGGCGCAATATCCCGAACTCGTCGCCCTGCCCTGCTACCGCTGGACGCACTCGGTCGTCGTGCCGCCCGACCACCCGCTGCTGGACGGCCCGCTGACGCTGGCCCGCCTGGCGCAATTCCCCATCGTCACCTATGAGCCCGGCTATACCGGCCGCTCCCACATCGACGAGGCCTTCGCCGCGGCCCAACTGACGCCCCACATCGTGCTCAGCGCGATGGACGCCGACGTCATCAAGACCTATGTGGAGCTGGGCCTGGGCGTGGGCATCGTCGCGGCCATCGCCTTCGATGACGAGCGCGACCGCCACCTGCGCGCCCTCGACGCCCGCCATCTGTTCGCGGACAACATGACGCGCCTGGCCGTGCGCCGCAGCGCCTACCTGCGCGACTACGTCTACGAGTTCATCCAGACCTTCGCCTCGCCGCTGCGGCGCGAGGTCGTGGACGCCGCGCGCCACCAGAACCCCGAAACCGAGGGGCAGGTGCTGGCGCTGGCGGCCTGATCCGGGCTGTCACCCCGCATTTCCGGGGGTGGCGGCCGAAGGGCGCCAAGCTTGTCACGCCCGGCGCATCCGGGCGCCTGGCCGGCCATTCCTGGCCGACCACCGGCGCACACGGCCCTCGCAGGCTGGCTTAGGCTCAAGCCACGAAGTCTGGAGGAGCCCCGCCATGAAACGCCTTGTCGCCTTGCTCGCCGTCGCGCTGAGCACCCAACTGGCCGCCGCCGGGCCGCTCAGCCTGCAATGGAGCGACCCCGCGGGTGACGCCAGCCCCGTCGGCGACGTCGTGGGCGTTCAACTGCAATGGGACGCCAGCGGCGCCTGGACCGCCTCGTGGACCGCCGACGCCGCCCACCCCTTCACGGGCAATGCGCGCTTCAACCTGAACCTGTTCGACACGGCGCTGTGCAATCTGGCGACGGCCGTGGCGCCACAGCTCTCGCTGGATGCCCTGCACGACTTCGGCGGCAGCACGGCGCTGGTGTTCAGCTACACCGGCCAATCGGCTTTCCTGGCCAACTGGCATGTCGGCGACACCGTCAGCACCGGCAACAACAGCAATTTCATTTCCGGCCTCGTGAACCTGGGCGCCAACGGCGGCCGGGACAATATGGTCACCCAGGCCCGCATCACCGGCAGCCTGCCGGAGCCCGGCACCTGGGCGCTGGCCGCGGCCGCGCTGGGCGGGCTGCTGCTCAGCCGCCGCCGATCCGCGCGCTGACAGCGCCAGGCCCGAGCAAGGCCTGCATGAGCTAGTACGTTCTTCTTCTTTGCCCAGGGTGCTGGCCTTGCCTAGAGTGAACGTCCTCACTCCAGCCACTGCTCATGCGCCGCCTTCTCACCGCACTTTCCCTTGCCATCGCCGCCACCGGCGCGTTGGCACAGACCTCGCTGTTGAACGTCTCCTACGACCCGACGCGCGAGCTCTACCAGGACTTCAACAAGGCCTTCGCGGCGCAGTGGAAGGCCAAGACCGGCGAGACCGTCAGCGTCAAGGCCTCGCGCGGCGGCTCGGGGAAACAGGCCCGAGCCGTCATCGACGGCCTGGAGGCCGACGTCGTCACGCTGGCCCTGGCCTATGACATCGACGCCGTGGCCGACCACAAGCTGCTGCCGCTGGACTGGCAGAAAAAGCTGCCCAACAACGCCAGCCCCTACACATCGACCATCGTCTTCCTGGTGCGCAAGGGCAACCCGAAGAAGATCAGCAACTGGCCCGACCTGGCCCGCAGCGGTGTCGACGTCATCACGCCCAACCCCAAGACCAGCGGCGGTGCTCGCTGGAACTACCTGGCAGCCTGGGGCTATGCGCTGAAGAATGGTGGCACGCCGGATTCGGCCAAGGACTTCGTCAAGCGCATCTACGCCAATACCAAGGTGCTGGACTCGGGCGCCCGCGGCTCGACGACGACGTTCGTGGAGCGCGGCATCGGCGACGTGCTGATCGCCTGGGAAAACGAGGCCTATCTGGCCGTCAAGGAGCTCGGCCCCGACAAGTTCGAGATCGTCACGCCCAGCGTGTCCATCCTGGCCGAGCCGCCGGTCGCCATCGTCGACAAGGTCGTCGACAAGCGCGGCACGCGCAAGCAGGCCGAGGCCTATCTGAACTACCTCTACAGCCCCGAGGGCCAGGAGATCGCGGCCAAGAACTACTACCGCCCGCGTGACGCCAAGGTCGCGGCCAAGTTCGCCAAGCAGTTCGGCCCGGTCAAGCTCTTCACGCTGGACGAGTACTTCGGCAACTGGCGCCAGGCCCAGAAGACCCATTTCGACGACGGCGGCGTGTTCGACCAGATCTACGCACCGGGTTCCAAGTAACGCGCCGACTCACTGGACCGACAAGATGTGAAGTCTTGTTGCTCCGGTCATCCCCGTCTCGACAGCGGGCGTTGAGCGGCCTCATCATGAGGCCGCCATGAGAAAACTCGCGCTCAGCACCGCTCTGCTCATCAGCCTTGCTGGCTGCGCCACGGCGCCGCCACCGGTCACCTCCGCACACGGTCCAGCCCAAGACACGCTCTGGCTGGACCGTCTCACTTGGGGCGCCAGCAGCACCGACCTCAAGGCCGTGCAGGCCAAGGGCCGCGAGGCCTGGCTCGACGCCCAGCTCAAACCCGTCGACACAGCGGCATTACCCGAGGCCGCCAAGGCACAGATCCAGGCACTTTCCATCACCCAGCCGCTGCTGCCGCTGGTGCAGCAGATGGAAGCCCAGCGCAAGGCCGCCGACGCGCTGACCGAGGACGCGGCCAAGGCGGAGGCGCAGAAGAACTACCAGCAGGCCCTGACCAAGCTCGCCCGCGAGGCCTCGACGCGGCAGCTGCTGAATGCGCTGTACTCGCCCAACCAGGTGCAGGAGCAGCTGAGCTGGTTCTGGTTCAACCACTTCAACGTCCACCAGTACAAGAACAATCTGCGCGTCATGGTGGGCGACTACGAGCAGGGCCTGCGCGAGCGCTCCCTCGGGCGCTTCCGCGACCTGCTCGGCTACACGGCCCACCACCCGGCCATGCTGCGCTATCTCGACAACGAGCAGAACGCGGCCAACCGCATCAACGAGAACTACGCACGCGAGTTGCTCGAGCTGCACACCCTGGGCGTGGGCGGCGGCTACAGCCAGCGCGACGTGCAGGAGCTTGCCCGCGTGCTGACCGGCCTGGGCGTGAACGCGACGGACAACAAACCCAAGCTCAAGCCGGCCCAGGAAGCCCAGTACCGCCGCGATGGGCTGATGGAGTTCAACCCCGCCCGGCATGACTTCGGCGACAAGCAGTTGCTCGGCATCACCGTCAAGGGCCAGGGCGAGGCGGAACTGGAGCAGGTGCTGGACCTGCTGGCCAAGCATCCGAGCACGGCGCACTTCGTGTCGCGCAAGCTGGCCCAGTATTTCATCGCCGACGAGCCGCCACCGGCCCTGGTCGAACGCATGGCCGAGCGCTGGCTGCAGAGCGACGGCCGCATCGCCGAGGTGCTGCGCGCCATGGTCGGCGCGCCGGAGTTCGAGGCGTCGCTGGGCCGCAAGTTCAAGGACCCGACGCACTATGTCGTCTCGGCCGTGCGCCTGGCCTATGCCGACAAGGTGGTGCTGAACACCGGCCCCATGATCGGTTGGCTCTACCGCCTCGGCCAGGCGCCCTACAACCGCCAGACGCCCGATGGCTATGCCATGGACGAGAGCGCCTGGGCCGGCCCGGGCCAGATGACGACGCGCTTCGAGATCGCCCGGGCCATCGGCAGCGGCAGTGCCGGCCTCTTCAAGGTCGACGGCGAGGCCAAGGACAGGCCCGCCTTCCCGCAGATTGCCCACCCGCTGTACTACGAGGGCATCGCGCCGCGCCTGGCCACGGCCACGCAGCAGGCCCTGGCCCAGGCCACGTCGCCGCAGGAATGGAACACCTACCTGCTGGCCTCCCCCGACTTCATGCACAGGTGATGTGATGGACCGACGCCTTCTGCTCCAACTCGGCCTGGGTGCCACGCTGCTGCCCACCCGACTCTGGGCCGCTGCACCTGACACGCCCCGCCTGCTTGTCGTCTTCCTGCGCGGCGCCTACGACGCCGCCAATCTGCTGGTGCCGACGTCGTCGAGCTTCTACTACGAGGCGCGGCCCAATATCGCCATCGCCAAGTCGGTGGCGCTGCCGCTGGACGCCGACTGGGGCCTCGCACCCGCGGTGGCCGACAGCATCCACCCGCTGTGGCTGAAGCAGCAGGCCGCCTTCGTGCCCTTTGCCGGCACCAACGACACGACGCGCAGCCACTTCGAGACGCAGGACCATATCGAACTGGGCCAGCCGGACGAGGGCTCGCGCGACTTCCGCAGCGGCTTCATGAATCGCCTGGCCGGCGTGCTCGGTGCGGGCTCCCGTCTGGAAGCCATGGCCTTCACCGACCAGGTGCCGCTGATCCTGCGCGGCAATCTGCCCGTCGCCAACCAGGCGCTGCGCGACCTGGGCAAGCCGGCCATCAGCGGGCCCCAGGCCCAGGTCATCGCCGGCATGTATGCCCACACCCGCCTGGCCGGCACGGTCAGCGGCGGCTTCGAGGTGCGCGACGAGGTCTCGCGGGAAATGGCTGGCGAGATGGAAGCGGCCAGCCGCGGTGCCATCGCGGCCAAGGGTTTTGCGCTGGAGGCGCGCCGCATCGCGCGGCTGATGCGCGAGCGCGTCACGCTGGGCTTCATCGACGTCGGCGGTTGGGACACCCATGTCGGCGAAGGCGGCGCGACCGGCCAGCTCGCCAACCGCCTGGGCGAACTGGGCAAGGGCCTGGCGACATTCGCCGACGAGATGGGGCCGCAGTGGAACAACACCGTGGTGGTGGTGGTCAGCGAGTTCGGCCGCACGTTCCGCGAGAACGGCAACCGCGGCACCGACCACGGCCACGGCAGCGCCTACTGGGTGCTGGGCGGCGGCGTGAAGGGCGGGCGCATTGCCGGCGAACAGGTGGAGGTCAAGGCCTCCACGCTGTTCCAGAACCGCGACTACCCGGTGCTCAACGAGTACCGCGCCCTGTTCGGCGGCCTGATGCGCCGCATGTACGGCCTGAACGACGCGCAGCTGGCCACGGTCTTCCCCGGGGCCAGTGCGCGCGATCTCGGCCTGGTTTAGCGCGCGAGGCGGGCGGCCACCGTCTTGATGCGCTCGCCAAAGACCTTGGCGGTCGCAAAGTCGCCGGCGGCCATCTCGGCGGGCGACGCGTCGCTCGGCGAGGTGGTCATCAGGCCGCCGAAGGAGGCGACGTAGTTGATGTCGTCACGCGTCGAGCTCTTCTTGTTGGACGGCATCATGCCGGTGCCCACCCACAGCATGGAGTGCTGCTGGCTCAGCGTGAAGAAGTAGTGCAGCGTCGACAGCTTGTCGCCGTTCATCGACGCGCTGTTGGTGAAGCCGGCGGCCAGCTTGTCCTTCCAGCCCTGGGTGAACCAGACCTTGCTGGAGGCGTCGGCAAACTTCTTGAACTGCCAGCTGGCGGCGCCCATGTAGGTGGGCGAGCCGAAGACGATGGCGTCGGCCCCGGCCAGCGCTTCCCAATCGGCGTCGGTGATGTTGCCCTCGGCATCGATGGCGATGAGTTTGGCGCCAGCGCTCTCGGCGACGGTCTCGGCGACGCGCTTGGTGTGGCCGTAGCCGGAGTGGTAGACGACAACGATCTTGCTCATGGAGGACTTTCTGTGTGGGTGGGGTGGAGAGAACTCAGGCCGCGAGGTCGAAGACCAGAACTTCAGCATCCTTGCCGGCCGTCAACGCGAGGCGCGATGTTTCGCGAATCTGCAAGGCATCACCGGTTGTCAGGTCTTGTCCATTCACGCTAAGCGCGCCGCGCACGAGGTGCACGTAGGCGAGGCGACCGGGCGCCAGTTCGAGCTCCGCTTGTTCCGCGCCGTCGAAGAGGCCGGCATACAGGCGCGCGTCGGCGTGGAGGGTCACCGAGCCTTGCGCGCCATCGTTGGCAGCGACGAGGCGCAGCTGGCCGCGCTTGGAGGTCGCGTCGAAATGCTTCTGCTCATAGCTCGGCGCAATGCCGCGTGCATCCGGTTGAATCCAGATCTGCAGGAAGTGCGTCGTCTCGTCCTTGGCGTGGTTGAACTCGCTGTGCATCACGCCGGTGCCGGCACTCATGCGCTGCACGTCACCGGGGCGGATGACGCCGGCGTTGGCACCGCCGACCTCGCCGTTGCCCATGCTGTCCTTGTGCGCCAGTTCGCCCGAGAGCACATAGCTGATGATCTCCATGTCGCGGTGGCCGTGAGTGCCGAAGCCCTTGCCGGCGGCCACCTTGTCCTCGTTGATGACGCGCAGGGCGCCAAAGCCCATGCGGGCCGGGTCGTAGTAGTCGGCGAAGGAGAAGCTGTGGAAGGACTTCAGCCAGCCGTGGTCGGCGTAGCCGCGGTCGCTGGACTTGATCAGTTGCATCACCTGGTTTTGCATGCTGGGCTCCTTGGTTTGCTTGCGATGGAGTCAATGTAGGAGCCAGGGTCACCGCCATCGACAAGCGGCTCTGAGGACACCGTTCAAATAGACTGAACGGATGTCGAACCCCCAAGACAAGCGCCGCGCGCTGACCCCCGAGGCCCTGTCCATGATGGACACCATCGCCCGCACCGGCAGCTTTGCCGCCGCGGCCCGCGAGATGGGCCGGGTGCCCTCGGCGCTGACCTATTCAGTGCGCCAGCTGGAAGATGCGCTCGACGTGCTGCTGTTCGACCGCAGCTCCCGCCAGGCCGTGCTGACCGCGGCCGGCCAGGAGCTGCTGCACGAGGGCCGGCGCCTGCTGCAGGAACTGGACGCCGTCGCCAACCGCGTGCGCCGCATCTCCACCGGCTGGGAGAGCGAGCTGACCCTCGCCGTGGACGACGCCATCGCCCGCCGCGCCCTGTTCGACCTGATGGAAGCCTTCTACGCCGAGAAGATCGACGGCGGCGGCCCACCGCCGACCCGGCTCAAGCTGCGCGTGGAGGTGCTGGCCGGCACCTGGGAGGCCCTGCTGCATGGCCAGGCCGACGTGGCCATCGGTGTGCCAGGCCAGCTGCAGAACAGCGGCATCCACTGCGAGATCGCGGGTGAGCTGGAGTTCGCCTTCTGCATCGCGCCCCACCACCCGCTGGCCAACCTGCCCGAACCGCTGACGGCCAGCCAGATCGCCGAGCACCGCATCATTGCCGTGGCCGACAGCGCCCGGCTGATGGCGCCGCTCAGCGTCGGCCTGCTGCCCGGCCAGGACGTGCTGACGGTGCCGTCGCTGGCCATCAAGCTGGAGGCCATGATGCGCGGCCTGGGCTGCGGCTCGCTGCCGGTGCCCATGGTGCGCCGCCACATCGAGGCCGGCCGCCTCGTGCGCAAGGCCACCTACGAGGGCCGCCGCGCCGGCAAGATGCATTACGCCTGGCGCGACACCGGCCAGACGCCGGGCAAGGCCCTGGCCTGGTGGGTGGACAAGCTGCGCAGCGAGACCACGCGCAAGGCGCTGCTCGAACAGCACGAAGGGCTGCTGCTTTGAGCTATCGCGGCCGCTTCGCGCCCTCGCCCACCGGCCCCCTGCATGCCGGCTCGCTGGTGGCCGCGCTGGCCAGCTGGCTGGATGCGCGCGCCCACGGCGGCCAGTGGCTGGTGCGTATCGAAGACGTTGACGGCCCGCGCTGCCCGCCCGGGATGGACGAGATCATCCTGGGCCAGCTCACGGCGCTGGGCCTGGTGCCCGATGAACCACCGGTCTGGCAATCACGCCGCGGCGAGCTTTACCAGGCCGCATTGGAGAAGCTGATCACGTCCGGCCACGTCTATGGCTGCGCCTGCACACGCGCCGAGATCGCGGCGGCCGCCGGCCCCAGGGCCAAGCATGGCGAACTGATCTACCCCGGTACCTGCCGCAATGGCACGCAGGGCAGACCGGTGCGCGCCTGGCGCTTTCGTGCGGAGGGCCGCATCGACTGGCAGGACCGCCACCTGGGCACCCACAGCCAGGACCTGGAAACCGAGGTCGGCGACTTCGTGCTGAAGCGCGCGGACGGCCTATGGGCCTACCAGCTTGCCGTCGTCGTCGACGATGCCGAACAAGGCATCACCGATGTCGTTCGTGGCGAAGACCTGGCGGACAACACGCCACGACAGATCGCGCTGCAGCGGGCGCTGGGCCTGCCCACGCCGCGCTATCTGCACACGCCGCTGGTGATGGCGGCGGATGGACACAAGCTGTCCAAGCAGAACGGGGCGGCGGCGCTGGATCTGGTCGACCCGCCGGCGCGACTGCGTGAGGCGGCGCTCAGGCTGGGCCTGCAGCTGTCTGCAGCGCTGGCGCCCCCCGAAACCCTGGCCCGGCTCGTGCCGCAATGGCTGGCGCAGGCCGGCGGTTGAGGCAGGTCACCGGCGCGCGAGCAGTGCCTCGTAACCATCGCGGCTGTAGCCACGCAGCTTTTCACCGTTCTTGATCAAGAAGGGCACACCGCCGCCGCCGGCAAACTGCACGAAAGCCGTTCGCCCGTCTGGCGTGTCGATGTCGAAGTCGCGATAAGTGATGCCTCGCTGCGCGAGGTGGGCCTTGGCCTGGCGGCAATACCCGCACCAGGTCGCGCTGAACAGAACTGTTCCGCCGAGGGGCGCGGCCGCTGTCGTCTTGCCCTCCTTCTTCAACCGCTCCATCTCCTTCAGAACCTCCGGCGGAATGGCCGTATTGGGAAGGGTCTGCACATCCAGGGTCTTTTCCAGTTTGCCCGTCGTCGGTGGTTGGTCGCTGTAGACGACCTTGCCATCGGGGCCAATGGATTTGTAGAGGGTCTGGGCGTGCAGCGGCGCGCCGGCTGCCGCGAGAAGCACTGCAGCGAGGGCGAGCGAGGAGATGCGCATCGCTTGCGAGCTAAGGTTCGACATGAGCGGCGGCCACAGGCGCGTGGGCACCACGCTGGAGATGCGCATGGAGGTGCTTCAAATAAGGATAGGTTGTCAGCACATCGTCCACCTCGGCCTGGATCAGCTCGCAGATCTCCGCCTGGGCCGGTGACTCGCCGAAGGCCGAGTCGACGATGACCCAATAGGCCGCGCCGCCCGGCATCTTGCACAGGTACTTGGCGCTGAGTGCGGGCCCTTCGTCTCCTCCCCTGTGCTCATAGTCCTTGAGCAGCACCACGGCCTGCGCACCATCGAAAACGGTCTCGCCTTCCTCCGTGTGCAACACGGCAGAGCGCAATTTCGAGTCGACCTCCCTTCTGAGCCTCCTCCTTTGGCTGACAACCAGCCAGGCGATAGCGCCCAGCACGGCAACGACGAGGACGGAATCCAGCAAAGTCATGTCAAACAATTGTGTGCGTAGCGATCTGGGCCGCCAAGAACGTGTTTGCCCTGCCCGAGTCGCGCCCGACGGGTCACGCGGCGACAATCCCGCCTTTCTCCAACAGCTCAAGGATTTCCCATGAACACCACGCCCAGCGGTCTGCAGTTTGAAGATACCGTCGAAGGCGACGGCAAGCAGGCGGCGGCCGGCCAGGACGTCACCGTGCACTACACCGGCTGGCTGTGGGTCGACGGTGCCAAGAACGCCAAGTTCGACTCCAGCAAGGACCGCGGCGACCCCTTCGAGTTCGAGCTGGGCGCCGGCATGGTCATCAAGGGCTGGGACGAGGGCGTGCAGGGCATGAAGATCGGTGGCAAGCGCACGCTGATCATCCCGGCCGAGCTGGGTTATGGCGCGCGCGGCGCCGGCGGCGTCATTCCGCCGAATGCGACGCTGTGCTTCGACGTGGAACTGCTCGGCCTGGCCGGCGGCCCCGAGCACGTCGAACTCAATCTGCACACCACCTCCACCGGCCTGCAGTACGAGGACCGTGTCGTCGGCGATGGCGCCGAAGCCACCAAGGGCCAGCGCGTGTCGGTGCACTACACCGGCTGGCTCTACAAGGACGGCATGAAGGGCAAGAAGTTCGACTCCAGCAAGGACCGCGGCCAGCCCTTCAAGTTCCGTCTGGGCGGCGGCGAGGTCATCGCCGGCTGGGACGAAGGCGTGCAGGGCATGAAGGTCGGCGGCACGCGCATGCTGGTGCTGCCGCCCGAGCTGGGCTATGGCGCCCACGGTGCCGGTGGCGTCATTCCCCCGAACGCGACGCTGCTGTTCGAAGTCGATCTGCTCGCGGTTTGACCGTAGTCAAATCAGGGGACGGCGGCGCTGCTGACAAGCGCCTGTCATTCGCGGATGCTTTGATCCAGTCCGTTCACGCACCCAGATCACATCATGTCGATTGACCAGCGCCGTTTCCCTCGCGTCGAGTTCTTCCTGGTACCCGACGAGCATGAGCAGTTGCCGGTCTGGGTCATCAAGCCCGATGGCCTCGCCGAGGCGCGCGGCGGTGTCGTCGTCAACCTCAGCGAGGCGGGCCTGCAGATCCTGGCCGCGGCCGAACCGCCGTTGGAGGCCCAGCACTATGAGCTGCGCCTGCTGCTCGGCGAGGACGAGGGCGTGCCCCTGTTCAGCGCCGAGGTGCGTCGCGTCTGGACACGGCCGCTGAGCCGCATCGTGCAGCTCGGCGGCTTCGAGTTCGCGTCGCCCAACTCCCAGGCCGAGGAGTTCCTGCTGGCCCAGACTGCCCAGATCACGGCGCGCAAATGGGTGCGCTGTGTGCTCGTGGAGCGCATGACGGCTCTCGCCTGAGCAGGCATACAACGGCCCCTCTGGCGGGCCGTATCAGACTGGGATAGCGTGGCCTCGGGGCAGCATCGCCCCGCCACCGGCCACGCCCATGCTCGAAGCCGACCACCTGCTGCGCTACTGGACCGACAGCCAATGGGCCGCCAATGTGCTGATGCTGATGCATCTCATGGGCGCCATGCTGCTGGGCCTGCTGCTCGGTTATGAGCGGGCCTACCACGGGCGCGCGGCGGGCATGCGCACCTATGCGCTGGTCTGCATGGCGTCCTGTGCCGTGACCATCCTCGTCGGCTATCCCGACCAATGGTTCGGCGGCCACATGGCTGGCGGCTCACTGCCGCAATTCACCGACCCGACGCGGGTCATCCAGGGCGTGGTGACCGGCATCGGCTTCCTGTGCGCCGGCGTCATCATGCGCGAGGGCATGAACATCTCCGGGCTGACGACGGCCGCCTCGATGTGGGCGGCCTCGGCCATCGGCATCGTGCTGGGCATGGGCTTCTACTTCGCCGCCATCGCGCTGACGCTGCTGTGCGCGACGTTGATGATGTGGGGCGCCAAGCTGGAGAGCCGCCTGCCCTCACACCCGGCCATCGCCGTGACGCTGCGCGGCGAATCGGGCCGGCGCTTCACGCAGGCCGAGCTGGCCGAGTTCGCCGACGGCCTGGGCTACCGCTTCGCGCCCGGCTCGCTGAGCATCGAGAAGCAGGGCGACCACGAGGAGTGGCGCTTCGTCTGCACCGCCAAGCAGAACTTCAAGGGCCAGACGCTGTGCCGCTTTACCGGCCGCCTGCATGAGCTGCCCGGCGTGGCCGGCTACCGCGTGACCCACGCGCGCAACTAGAGCAGGCTGACGGCGGCCAGGTTCAGCAACGAGGTCTCGCGCATCAGCCGCACGAAGTCGGCCAGGAAAGGCTTGGCCGCCAGGCCCTCGGTGCTGACCGCATACAGCCGCCCCGTCAGCCCTTGTTCGCCAATGCGCTGGCGCGCCACATAGCCGCGCGCCAGGTAGTTCTCCACCGCCCACAGCGGCAGCGCCGCGATGCCGCGGCCACTGGCCACCAGCTGCAGCATGGCGACCGTCAGCTCACTGGTGCGGCGCGGCGGCGTGACGCCGGCCGGCTGCAGCACGCGGCGCACGAGGTCGAGCATCTCGTCGGGCACGGGGTAGGTGATGAGGGTGTGGTCGGCAAAGTCGCCCGCCTCCAGCCAGGGCTTGGCGAGCAAGACATGACCCTTGGGCAGCAGCGCGACGATCTCGAAGCTGAACAGCGGATGCACGACGACGCCGGTCTCGTCGGCATCCACGTCGGACACGATGGCCAGCTCGGCGCGGTCCTGATGCAGCAGGCCCACCGGGTCGGCCTGGAAGCCGGACACGATGTCCAACTCCACCTCGGGCCAGCGCCCGCGGAAGGCATCCATGGCCGGCATCAGCCAGTCGAAGCAGGTGTGGCATTCCACGGCGATGCGCAACTGGCCGGCCGAACCATCCACCAGCCGGCGCACATCGCGGTCGGCCTCATCGACCTGGGGCAGCACCGAGTCCGCCAGCTTCAGCAGCCGCTGGCCGACGACGCCAAACACCAGCGGGTTGCTCTTGCGCGCGAACAGCTCGGCACCGTAGTGCTCTTCCAGGGCCTTGAGTTGATGCGAAAGCGCCGATTGCGTCAGGTTCAGCAACTGCGCCGCGCGGGACAGGTTGCCGGCCTCGCGCAGGGCGACCAGGGTGCGCAGATGGCGCAGTTCCAGTGGTGTTTGCATGAGCAGAACTGTTGATGAACCCGAAAACGTTTCGTTTGATTCATTGTGCCCGATTGCCGATCATCACGAATCGCTTTCAGCATTGTTCGATTCATCATGATCAAGACTCATATCCTCGGCTTTCCGCGCATGGGCGAGCACCGCGAACTGAAGACCGCGCTGGAGCGCCACTGGCGCGGCGACCTGCCCGCCACCGAGCTGGAAGCCCAGGCCGCCGCGCTGCGCGCCCGCCACTGGAAGCTGCAGCAGGACGCCGGACTGGACCACGTCACCGTCGGCGACTTCGCGCTTTACGACCATGTCGCCCACCTGATCCAGCTGTTCGGCTGTGAGCCGGCGCGCTTCGGCTTCACGGGCCAGGAAACACCGCTGCAGCGCTATTTCGCGATGGCGCGCGGCATCACGACGACCCATGCGCAGACCGAGGCTTGCGGCTGCAGCGGCACGCATGTCGACGGCGTGCCCGCCCTGGAAATGACCAAGTGGTTCGACACCAACTACCACTACCTCGTGCCCGAGTTCGACAGCGCCACCGAGTTCAGCCTGAACGCCGAGCGCCTGCTGGCCGAGGTCGACGAGGCCATCGCCCTGCCCGCCAGCCCCAAGGTCGCGCTGCTGGGGCCGGTCAGCTTCCTCTATCTCGGCAAGAGCAAGCAGGAGGGTTTTGACCGCCTCGTGCTGCTGAAGCGCCTGCTGCCCGCCTACGAGCAACTGCTGACCCGCCTGGCCGCCCGCGGCGTGACCTGGGTGCAGTTGGACGAGCCCATCCTCGGCCTGGACCTCAGCCCGGCCTGGCAGGACGCGCTGCGCCTGGCCTATGCGCGCCTGGGCGTCGTCGGCCAGCCGCTGCTGCTGGCCACTTACTTCTCGCCGCTGGGCGACAACCTCGCGCTGGCCTGCGAGCTGCCCGTGGCCGGCCTGCACATCGACGCCGTGCGCGCGCCCGAGGAACTGCTGCCCGTCGCGCTGCGCCTGCCGCTGGACCGCGAGCTGTCGGTCGGCATCATTGACGGCCGCAACATCTGGCGCAACGACCTGGACCACGCCCTCGCGCAGCTGAACAAGGCCCGCGAACTGCGCGGCGGCCGGCTGTGGGTGGCGCCGTCCTGCTCGCTGCTGCACGTGCCCTTCAGCCTGCGCCATGACGCGGCGCTGGACACCGAGCTGCAGGGCTGGCTGGCCGGCGCCGTCGAGAAGCTGGACGAGTTGCGCGTGCTCAAGCGCGCCCTGTGGGGCGACGAGACCAGCGTGGCCCGCGAACTGGCCGAGTCGCGCATCGCCCGCGCCAACCGAGTCGCCAGCCGGCGGGTGCGCAACGGCAGCGTCGCGGCCCGCCTCAGGGGCCTGTCGGCCGACGCTGACCAGCGCCGCTCGCCCTTCCCCATTCGCCAGGCCGCGCAACGCCAGCGCCTCAACCTGCCCGCCTTCCCGACGACCACCATCGGCTCCTTTCCGCAGACGCCCGAGATCCGCGCCGCCCGGGCCGCCTTCAAGCGCGGCACGCTCGACGACGCGACCTATCGCGAAGCCATGCAGCGCGAGATCGAACTCGCGGTGCGCAAGCAGGAAGCGCTGGGCCTGGACGTGCTGGTGCACGGCGAGGCCGAGCGCAATGACATGGTCGAGTACTTCGGCGAACAGCTGTCGGGCTTTGCCTTCACCGCCAACGGCTGGGTGCAGAGCTATGGCTCACGCTGCGTGAAGCCGCCGGTGCTGTTCGGCGATGTGTCGCGCCCCAAGGCCATGACCGTGGACTGGACCGTCTTCGCGCAAAGCCTGACAGACAAGCCCATGAAGGGCATGCTGACCGGCCCCATCACCATCCTGCAATGGTCTTTTGTGCGCGACGACCAGCCGCGCGCCGACACGGCCCTGCAGATTGCGCTCGCCATCCGCGACGAGGTGGCCGACCTGGAGGCCGCCGGCATCGCCGTCATCCAGATCGACGAACCCGCCATCCGCGAAGGCCTGCCGCTGCGCCGCGCGGCCTGGGGCCACTACCTCGCCTGGGCCACACGCGCCTTCCGCGTCTCGGCCAGCGCTGTGCGCGATGACACCCAGATCCACACGCATATGTGCTACTCGGAGTTCAACGACATCCTGCCCGAGATCGCGGCCATGGATGCCGACGTCATCACCATCGAGACCAGCCGCTCCGACATGGAGTTGCTGCGCGGCTTTGGCGACTTCCGCTACCCCAACGAGATCGGCCCGGGCGTCTATGACATCCACTCGCCGCGCGTGCCGGACACGGCCGAGATGCTGCGCCTGCTGAAGAAGGCCGCCGAGGTCATTCCGCCGGAGCTGCTGTGGGTCAACCCGGACTGCGGGCTGAAGACGCGCGGCTGGCCGGAGACGGAGGCGGCGCTGGCGAGGATGGTGGAGGCGGCGCGGGAGTTGCGGCGTGAGGTGGTGCCGTTGGGCTGACGCGCGCGGCACACGGGCTGGCATCATTGCGCTCGCCGGCGCCAAGAAGCAGTCGACCGGGAACCCGTCAGGCGTCACACGCAAACCGTAGGAGAGCGCGGTGGACATGCAAGACATCACCTCTGCGGTATTCGGTCCTCTTGGCGGCGTTGCCGTTGTGCTCGGTGGCCTCGCGGGCTGGATCGGTTCAGTGCTTCAAGCCCGCATCAACAAGGCGACGGACACGTCCGCGGCAGTTGATATCGATCTGCGCAATCGCCGCATCTCGGCGTATCAGGACTTGTGGAAGATGACTCGGGCGCTGCCAAAGTGGCCCCGGAACCAGGACCTTCAGTACTCCGACCTCGAGGCCCTCTCAGCGCGCCTGCGAGACTGGTATTTCGCGGGGAACGGCATGTACCTGTCTCGAGCCACGCACGCTCATGGCTACTCGCCCCTACAGGAAGCGCTCGCAAAAATCCTGCAGAAGGGAGCCAAGGGGCAAGTGTCCATGGCGGAAGGCGGCGACTATGACAAGGTCCGCGATCGATGCAGCCGCTTGCGAACCGAGCTCACGCTCGACATTGAATCTCGCACGTCGCGTCGGCGCAGCATATGGTTTGTCGAGAGGTGACGCCCAAACATTGAGGTCACCGGCCATACGACCCAGCTCGCATCGACCCGAGGGCCGCGTGCATCGGGCCCTCAATCAATCGCCGGATAGTCCCCCAAGCCATCCGGCCACGGTGTCAGGATCTCGAAGCCGTCCTTGGTGACGGTCACCATGTGCTCCCACTGCGCCGACAGCGACTTGTCCCGCGTCACCACCGTCCAGCCGTCGTTCAGCTCACGGATGGCGGCGGCGCCCGCGTTGATCATGGGCTCGATCGTGAAGATCATGCCCTCCTGCAGCTTCAGTCCCTCGCCCGGGCGGCCGAAGTGGTTGACGTGCGGGTCGTCGTGATAGACGTCGCCGATGCCATGGCCCCCGTACTCGCGCACGACACTGAAGCCGGCCGCGTGGGCGACGGTCTGGATGGCGTGGCCCACATCCCCTAACGTCGCGCCCGGACGCACCTGGCGGATGCCGGCGCGCAAGGCTTCGTAGGTCGTGTTGACGAGCCGGCGTGCCAGCACATTGGTCTCGCCGACGATGAACATGCGGCTGCTGTCACCGAACCAGCCGTCCTTGGTCAGCGTCACATCGACATTGACGATGTCGCCCTTCTTCAGCCGCTTGTCCTTGGACGGGATGCCGTGGCAGACGACATGGTTGGGCGAGATGCAGGCCGTCTTCGGGTAGCCGTGATAGCCGACATTGGACGGGATGCACTTCAGCTCGTTGACGATGTAGTCGCGGCAGAGGTCGTCCAGCTCCTCTGTCGTCACGCCGGGCACGACGTGGGGCTTGAGCATGGCCAGCACCTCGGCGATCAGATGCCCGGCCTCGCGGGCCTTGGCCACCTGCTCGGGCGTACGCAGCTTGAGGCTCTTCATGCCCGCGCTCCCTTGGCCTTCGGCGCCTGAGCCCAGCCGGCCAGGCGCGCCAGGTCCAGCCCGCCCTCCTGCTCGGCGCGGATCAGCAGCTGGCAGATCTCGCTGTGGCTCAGCTGCGGATGCAGTTCGGCCAGCATGCCGATGCGCATCCAGTGCTCTGCCTGGGCATTGATGGAGCGCGACAAGGCCTGGCTCGCAACGCGCAGGCTCTCATGCATTGGATCGGAGATTTTGACGATTCCCATGTCGCGACTATATACGCTTCGTATACGAAACGTATATCACTCAACCTTGGAAACCACCACCGCTTCGTAAGCGCTCAGGAACTCGGGCGGCATGCGCTTGGGCTTGCCGCTGCTGATCTCGATGCAGACCAGCAGCCAGCGGCCGCGCACCAGCGTGACGCCGTCGCTGGCGCGTCGCAGCTGGAAGCGCCGCTCCATCGTCAGCTTGCCGTCGCTGGCCGTCAGCCAGGTGCCGAGCAGCAGCGCTTCGCCTTCGGACGACGGCAGCAGGTAGTCGTAATGGCCCTCGCGGATGGCCATCGCGCGATCGAGCCGGCGGTAGTCGTCGAGCGACAGGCCCAGTGCGTCGGAATGCGCCCAGCCCGCTTGCTCGCACCACTGCACATAGACGGCGTTGTTGGTGTGGGCCAGCCCGTCGATGTGCTCTTGCGCCGGCGTCAGCGCCAGCGTGAACGGCGACGGGTAGTCCCAGTCAGTCATAGGCCGAGACTTCGGGCCGGCGTGCCAGCACGGCAATCGGCGGCGCCCAGCGTTCGCCACGTGGCTTCTTGCTCGTGACCAGCGTGATCTCGCTGGGCTCGAAGACCTCGACGTTGTGCGTGATCGGCGTCGTCAGCAGGTATTGGGCGCGCGTGCTGCGCAGGAAGTGGCCGACGAGCTGGATGTTGCGCACGTCCAGGTGGGCGAAGGGCTCGTCGATGAAGACGAAGCCGCCCGGTGTCTCGTCGTCCTTCATCAGGCCCACCAGCAGGATCAGGCTCTTCAGCACCTGCTGGCCGCCCGAGGCCTCGCCGTCGTTGAGCCCCACCTCGCCCTTGCCGTCGAAGTTGAACTTGACCTGCAGGCCGGCCTGGGCGAGCACGGTGTCGTCGTTGTCCAGATGCGGCAGCACGGCCTCGGCCGTCGTGCCGGCTAGTTCGCCCAGTTCGGCCACGTTCTTCTTGTAGCGGCGCACGGTGGCACGCATCACGTCGATGTAGCGCTCGCGGGCGTTGAAGGCGGCGATGCGGGCCAGCTCGTTGCTGGCGCGGCGGTCGTTCAACTGGGTGTCCTGCTCATGCACCTGGGCCGACATGCGCGCATGTCGGTCGACGACGCTCGCATCGACTTCCCAGTGGCCGCCTTCGAGCTCCTGGTCGACGTGATGGGCGCGGATCTCGGCCTGGCGGGCGTTCTCGAATTCGTCACGGGCGGCGGCCAGCGCGGCGGGCGTGATCCAGGACCTGGGGAACTGGGCCTTCTGCTTGCGGGACTCCTGGGACGCCTTGCGCAGCGCCTCGCGCCTGGCCTCGTGCTCGCGCAGGCGGCCGGCGGCCGAGCCCTCGCCGTCCTTCAGCGCGATCTGGGCGCCTTCATAGGCCTGCTCGCTGCGCGTGGAATCGCGCAGCATGCGATCGTGCTCGGCGTCGAGCTGGCTCATGCGCGAGGCGGCTTCAGCGCGGGCCTGGCGCAGCACAGGCAGGCGGCTGCGGGCTTCGGTGAACTCGTCGGCACGCTCGCTCAACTCCTGCGCCGCCTTGTGGCCCACGGCCGCGCGCTGCACGTCCTTGAACTGGCGTTCGACTTCCGCCTGCGCCTTGGCGACTCGGCTCAGCTCGCCATCCCAGCGGGCCAGCTCGGCCTCCAGCGCACCTCGACGCGAATCGACGGCGGACGCGCCGAACTGGTGGTCGCGCGGCTCGACGAAAACGCTGCGGCCGCCGCGGCCGTCGCGGTAATAGGCATCCGTCGTGATCCATTCGCCGCCGACCTTGGCGCCCTCTTCCGTCGACGTGACGCAGCGGATGCCGCCCAGCTGGCGGGCCAGCCAGGCCGGCAGCGGCGCGCTGACGTTCAGCGCGGCCAGCAGCGTGCCGGCGGGCGCCTGCGTGACGGGCGAGGTGTCGGCCACGACGTAGTGGCGGTAGCGCTGCTTGGCGGCGATGTCGAAGGCGCGGCCCTCGTCGCTGCGGTGCTTCAGCACGACGACCCAGCGCGACGGGCGCAGCAGGCCTTCGGCAGCGGCGCGCCAGGTCTCGTCGGCGATGTCGATGCTGTCGGCAACGAGGTAATGGGCAATGCCGGCGTCATCCAGCGCGCGCTTCATCGGCGCGACTTCAGGCGGCGGCGGGGGCAGGCGCTTGCCGCTCAGCTCGCCGAGCTGGGTCTGAGCTCTCGCTGCCTTGTCGCTGGCGCGGGTGTAGTCGGCGCGCAGGCGCTCGCGCTCGCTGGCCAGCTCCTGCATCTTGGCCGTCAGCGCGGCGGCGTCGGCCTCGACGTCGGCCAGTGCCTTGAGTTCGTCCTCACGCTTGACCAGCGCTTCGGCCGGCCGCTCGGCTTCACGGGCGGCATCGAACGAAGCCCGCGCTTCGCGGCGCTCGCCGTCCAGCGCCTTCATGCGCTCCTTGGCCGTTTCCTGCGCGGTGAACAGGCCATGCAAGGCCGCGCGCTTCTCGCTCAGCGCCTTCACGTCGCCCGAGGCGAACAGGCGCTGGCGGTGCAGCTCGCGCGCATCGCGGGTGATGCGCTCACGCGCCTCGCTCCAGCGCAGCACGGGCAGCACCTCGGTGGCCAGGCGTTCGCGCTCCTGGATCTTGAGCTGGTACTGGCGGTGGCTGTTGACGCGGTTGGCCAAGTCGCTGAGCTGGGCCTGGGTATGCGCCAGCTCGGCGCCGGCCTGCTCCACTTCCTTGCCCAGCTGCTGCTGGTGGCTGCGCGCCTGCTCATAGCGGTCCAGCACCTCCTGGTCGCCGAAGACCTCGAAGACGAGGCGCAGCAGTTCCTTGGGAGACAGCTCGCAAAGGCGGTCGGTCTGGCCCTGCTCCAGCGCCAGCACGCGGCCGATGGCGCGCGTCAGGCCAGCCGCTTCGAGCCGCTTCTTCCACGCCTCGATGCCCAGCCAGTCGCGGTCGCCGCGCTCGGCGAGTTGCTCGATCTCGTGAACGCCGTCGAGGATGACGTAGCGGCGCACCCAGTCGCCGCCATGGCGCTCGATGCGGCAGGCCAGCGTGACCTGGTCGGCATACAGCAGCGACGACGCAAACGGCCGGCTGCTGTTCTGGCGCGAACGCGGGCGGTTGTCCACCAGCGCGCGCAGCCAGGCCGTCTCGGCGTTGGCGTGGCGGGCGTAGGTCTTGTACGTGCGGCCGCCGGAACACTCCAAACCCAGCAGCGTGCGCATGGCGTCCAGCAGCGTGGTCTTGCCCGAGCCGTTGGGGCCGGCGATGGTGATGATGGCGCCGTCCAGGGGCAGCGTGACGCGCTGGCAGTAGTCCCAGTGCAGCAGTTCAAGCGATTGCAGGTGGAACATCAGTCGTCGAGTTCTTGTTGTTCTGCTTCTTCGGCGCGCGGCAGCGGATGGCCGGCGCGGGCCAGCACGTCGCCGAGCGCACCGTCGAGGATGCGGGGTGCCAGCAGGTCGTAGTCGATCAGCAGGTCCAGCAGCGGACCTTCGGCAATGTCCTCGCCGCGGCGCGTGACGAAGCCGTGGCGCTCCAGCAGCTTGAGGTTGGTGTCCAGGCGCAGCTTCTTGCCGAGCTGGTCACCGAAGTCGGCCAGCAGGCTGCGGTAGCTGATCAGCGGCGCGACGCTGGCGGCCTGCGGCATGGGTTTGTCGGTGGCGAAGAATTCGCCCTGGCCGGCATGGATGGCGTCGCTGCGGGCCACCTGGCGCTGGCGCTTGGGCAGGACGATGAGCGACCACAGCACGACGAGCAGCGCCACGCCGTCGCGCGGCAGGTCGAGGTTGTTGTTGGCGGCCAGGCCCATCTCGCCGAACACGGCGCTCTCGGCCGGGCGCAGCAGCGCGACCGAGATGTGGTCGGCATGCACGTTGTCCACCAGGCGCAGGCCCACGCCGGCCAGGCGGGCGCCGAGCTGGTTCCACAGCTCGGTGTCGATCAGCGCGCGGCGCACGAGGGGGTGGCTGCGCGGCAGCCAGCGGCGCGCGAGCAGCTGGGCCGCGAGTTGCGCGGAGTCGTCGAGGGCTTGGCTCATGAGGAAGAAGATTCAGGTGAGAGGACGCCGCGGCTCATCCATTTGACGAACTCGTCGTCGACGGGGCCTTGCTCGGCGGACCAGCGCACCGACCAGGGCTGGCGGGCCATGTCGCCGGTAGCGCCCTTGAGGTGGCGGGCCTGGGCATCGCCCAGCAGCGGCAGCAGCTGGGCGCGGTAGGCAGCGCGGGCATAGCTGTCGCCCAGGATGGCCGGCGCCAGGTCGCGTTCCACGGGGTCGGCGGCGGCCCAGATGGTCAGCAGGGCCTGCATCTGGTCCATGTCGGGCGGCAGCTGCATCACGGCCAGCTCGCCGGTCGGCGCGGCCTGGCCTTGCGGCAGCGCGGCGGCTTCGGAAGGCTTGGGCCGGTCGCGCTCGAACTCGGCCTCGGCGGTGTCGACGAGGTCGTACTGGGCAACCAGCACCGGGTGCACCGGTCGCTCCCAGGCGCCATTCAACAGGGTGGCCAGGTCGCCCTGGCTCTGCAGCCAGCGGCGCACATCGGTGGTCGTGATGCCGGTGGAACCCAGCGTCACGCGCTGGCGGTCTGCCTGCTGCAGGGCGCGGTTGAACTGGCTGGCCATCGCCAGCAGCCGTGCCTGGGCCAGGCCCAGCTCGCGGGCCAGGCGCTCCAGGCGGGCGTCGCCGGCGGTCTCGGCCTGGGCAATGATGGCGCCCAGGGCTTCGCCGGCGCGGTCCACCAGCGTCAACGCCTTCTCGAAACGGGTGCGGGCCCGACGCAAGGCGAACTCGCTGCCGCTGGCGATGGCGTCGGCGAACTCGTCGTAGAGCCGCGAGAGCTGGGCCAGCAGRTGCTGCARCTGGGCCGGCTGCAAGGTGCCGAGCTGGTGGGCGCCRGCGACGCCGGCCAGCAGCGAGGCCAGGTCGCCGTCGGGCGCCTGCTCCTGCGTCAGCGGCTGCAGCAGGCCGACGAGCTGCTGGGCCAGCGGCGTGACGGCATAAGTCTGGGCGGTGGCGTCCCAGGCCAGCAGCTCGGCCTCGCGCAGGCGCTTGAGCACGTTGTCCAGCACCTCGTCGCGCAGCACGTGGAAGGCCTGGTTCAGCGCCTCGCGGGTCAGGCGCGACTCGCGCAAGGCCATCAGCTCGAAGAACACCCACAGCCGCAGCCGGGTGACGCCCGCCGGGCCCTGGAAGAGCGCCCGCAGCGCAACCTGCAAGGCGTCGTGTCGTTCGAGCTGCCACCACAGCAGCGCGTCCGCCGGCACGGCGCCGTCGCGGAAGTAGTCCTCCACGCGGTCGGGGCGCAGCGCGTCGTCGGTGTCCAGGGGTGATATCAGCATGGGGCGCGGATTATCGACGGCGCCTCAGATGCCTCTCGCCGCCGACAAACTAGGGGGTGTCGACGGCTTTGACAGCCACGCGACGTAGTCAGATGCCGTGGCGGCACGGCGCCCATGCAGCCGTCCCGATGGCACCGAACTTGCGTAGTCTCCTGCAACAACCGGAGGAGATGCCATGACCCGCCACTCGCTGCTCGCCATCGCTGCTTTAGCCCTGGCCGCGGCCGCGCCTCAGGCCCAGGCTGCCCTCGTCATCGACTACGCCAACTTCACTGGCGCCTGCGGCTCGACGCTGACCTGCGTCGGCGCTACGGCCCCCACCGGTGGCGGCGACCTGCGGTTGACGCCAGCGGCCGCCTTTGTCGGCGGCGCCGGTTACAGCACGACGGCCATCTCCCTCGGCGCCGGCGCGACCTTCAGCACCAGCTTCCAGTTCCGCATGAGCGAAGCCGGGGGTATCGACCCTGCCGACGGTTTCACCTTCGTGGTAGCCAAGGCCACTGCGGGCCTGGGCGGGCTGGGCGGCGGAATGGGCTACGCTGGCGTGGGCAACAGCGTCGCCATCGAGTTCGATACCTATGACAACGGCGAAGTAGGCGGCAGCAACCATGTGGCCGTGGACGTCAACGGTTCGCTGGCCAGCCTGGTGACGGCCTCGCCCTACGGCAACAGCAACTGCCACCTCGGCAACCACCTGGCGGCCGGCTGCATGAGCAACGGCAAGGTCTGGTCGGCCTTCGTCAACTACGACGGCACGACGCAGAAGCTCAACGTCAGCGTCCAGGAAGCCGGTTCTGCGCTGATTCAACTCATCACCGACTTCAGCATCGACATTTCCGGTGCCCTGGGCACCAACGACGCCTTCGTCGGCTTCACGGCCGCGACCGGCTCAGGTATCGAGAATCACGACATCCTGAACTGGCAACTGGCCAACGACACCTCCATCGTCGGCCCCGGCAACCGCCTGCCCGAGCCGGCCAGTCTGGCCCTCCTGAGCCTGGCCGGCGTTGCCGCCCTGGCCGTCAGCCGCCGTCGCCGCCAGGCCTGATCGACGTTCGAGTTTTGCGAATGCCGGCGTCAAGCCGGCTGAAACCAGGCCCGCGCAAGCGGGCCTACGCTTTGGGGCATGCAAAACACTCGCCTGCCCAGCTTCTTCCTGTCCCACGGCGGTGGCCCTTGGCCCTTCATGGACGGCGACTACCGTCGCGCCCACGCCAAGCTGGAAACTTCGCTGCAAGCCTTGCCCGCCACATTGCCGGCCAAGCCGAAGGCCATCCTGATGCTGTCGGCCCACTGGGAAGAGGCCGCCTTCACGGTCATGACCTCGCCAGCGCCCGGCATGCTCTACGACTACGGCGGCTTCCCGGCCCATACCTATGAGGTGGTCTATCCGGCCCCTGGTGACCCGGTGTTGGCCGAACGCGTCGTCGCGCTGATCCAGGCGGCCGGCCTGCCCGCCGCACGCGACGCCCAGCGCGGCTTCGACCATGGCGCCTTCTGCACGCTGGTGCCCATGTACCCGGACGCCGACGTGCCCGTCGTGCAGCTGTCGCTCAAGCGCGGCCTGAACCCGGCCGAGCACCTTGCCCTGGGCCGGGCGCTGGCACCGCTGCGCGACGAAGGCGTCCTCATCCTCGGCAGCGGCTTCAGCTTCCACAACCTGCGCCTCTACGGCGCGGCGGGCCGCGAACCGTCGGTCGCTTTCGACGCCTGGCTGCAGGCCGCCGTGCCCTCGCCGGACGGCCGCGCCGAGCGCCTGCAGGCCTGGGCCCAGGCCCCCGCCGCCCGCCTCGCCCATCCGCGCGAAGAACACCTGCTGCCGCTGATGGTGGCGGCCGGCGCCGCCGAGGGCGAAGCCGGCGCCTGCAGCTATCACGAGACGGAGTTCATGGGCGGCGTGACCGCGTCCAGCTTCCGCTTCGGCTAGGGCGGGAATGCGCTTGACCTGACGACTGCCGTCACCCTGAGGCTGATGGCTTTTCCCTTCTGGAGAGGCCATGACAGACGAAACCTTCCTGGCAGCCATCGCCAGCGGCGCACTGCCCGCCAGCGACTTCGGCCATCTGCAGCATCTGCGGCTGGCCAGGTTGCATCTACAAAGCGCGCCGCTGGAGGTCGCCATCGAGCGCACCTGCGCCGACATCGCCCGCTTCGCGGCCCACCATGGCGCCCAAGCCAAGTTCCACCGCACCATCACCGAGGCCCTGCTGCGGCTGATGGCAGCCCACGGTCCCAACGATGCGGCCCTGCTGGACGACGCGAGGGGTCTGTCGGCGCGCCACTATTCGCCGACACTGTTGGCCAGCCCGGAGGCGCGGTTGCGCTTCCTTCCACCCGACCTGCTGCCCCTGCCCGCATGAGCCCGCCACTGACGCTCGGTCGCCTGGCCCGCGCCACCGGCCTGGCGCGCTCCTCACTGCTGCATTACGAAGCCCTGGGGCTGCTGAAGCCACTCGCCCGCAGCGAGAGTGGCTATCGGCTCTATGGCGAGGCCGAGGTGCAGCGGCTGCAGGCCATCCGCCGCTACCGCGACGCCGGCCTGTCCCTGCAGGCCATCCAGCAGCTGCTGTCCCGCCCCGCTGCCGGCGGGCCTGCCGCCCTGCTGGAGCAACGCCTGCTCGCGCTGAGCGACGAGGTGCAGCGACTGCGCGAGCAGCAGCAGGAACTGGCCCGGCTGCTCGCCATGCCGGAATTCCATGCACGCCGAAAGGCCCGCGGCAAGGTCGACTGGGTCGCGCTGCTGCGCCAGGCCGGCTTCAGCGACGCGGACATGCGCCGCTGGCACGCTGGCTTCGAGACTGCGGCGCCCGACCAGCACGAGGCTTTCCTGAACTCACTCGGGCTGTCGCCGGCGGAAGTCGCTGCGATTCGTCAAGCGGCTGCGTGATTGCGAGCCGCGGCGTCCGCGACACTGGGGCCATGAGAAACGCGCTGATAGCCCAACTCGTCGCCTGCCATCGCGAAGGCGGCCAGCTCAAAGCCGCCGACTGGGTCGACGCCGTCCGCGACGAAGCCGACGCCTACGCCGTGCAGGACGGCGTCGCGCTGGCCCTGGGTTGGCGCTTCGACCGCTGGAAGTCCGGCGGTGCCAGCGCTCAGGGGCCGTTCAGCCATTCGCCCGTGAATCCCGTGGCGGGCACGGCCCTGCTGGGCGTCGAGGCCGAAGTGGCGCTGCACGTCAACGCGGATGGCGCGCCCGAAGCCATGTGCATCGCCGTGGAACTGGTCGCCTCGCGCTGGGAAGAAGGGCTGGACGCGCCAGCCCTGCTGCGCATGGCCGATCACCAGTCCAATGCCGGCCTGCTGCTCGGCGCCTGGCAGCCCTTTCGCACACTGGACTGGGGCCAGCTCGAATGGCGCCTGGCCCTGGAAGGCCAGCCCGACATCGTCCGCCGCGGTGGCCATTCTCTGAACTACCCGGCCGGCGTGCTGCCCGCGTGGTTCCGTCATGCCACGCGAAACGGCGCCACTGTCGCTGCGGGAACCGTCGTGACGACGGGCGCCTGGGGTGGCCTGCATGCCCTCACCGGCCCGGCCCACGGCAGCCTCGTCATCGAGGGCCTGGGCGAACTCAGCTTTTCAGCAGCGGCGTGAAGACCGCGGCGAAGGCCGCGATGTTGATGACGACCGTCGCCCAGTAGAGGCGCCGGAACGCCGGCTTCACGCTCTTGTGGCGCAGCACCTGCTGGGCCAGCAGCGCCCCCGGCCAACCGCAGGCCAGGGACAGCCCGTGCAGCGTGTTCTCGCCCACACGCCAGTCACCGCGCCGGGCGGCACGCTTGTCGAGCGCATAGACGATGAAGGTCGCCATGCTCATGGCGGAGTAGAGGCCCCAGAGCCAGTTGGGCACACCCCACAGCAGGTGCACGGTGAGCACAAAGCCGGCAAAGGCCGGCACCAGCAGCAACACCCGGCCGCGATCACGCGGCGTGGCGGGCGGCGGTGGCGCCTTGATGGGCCGCACGGCCAGTGCGCGCGGCTTGCCCTGGGCGTCACGGCCCGTCTGGAAGCTCAACCTCTCGCCCACCACCGGCCGCTGCGGGCGGGCCGCAAAGGCCTGGATGTGCACGAAGAGGCGGGCCGCGCCGCCATCGGGCGCGATGAAGCCATAGCCCTTGGCGTCGTCCCACTGGACGAGGGTGCCGGTCTGTCTGTCGCTGGAGCTCATCATGAAAAAAGGGCCCGCACAGCGGGCCCTCCATCATCGCCGGGCGGCAACTGCCGCCGCGGGATCAGCGGCCGAAGCCACCCTTGCGCGGGCCACTCGGCGGACGGCGGTCGCCGAAGGCCGGCTTGGCACCGAAGCTGGGCTTGGCGCCCGGCTGGAAGGGGCGATCGCCGCGCGGTGCGAAACCACGGTCGTCACGGGGCGCGAAGCCGCGGTCTTCACGCGGCTGGAAGCCACGCTCGTCGCGGTTGGCAAAACCACGGTCATCACGCGGCTGGAAGCCACGGTCTTCACGGGGTTGGAAACCACGCTCGTCACGCGGCTGGAAGGCCGGGGCGTCGCCACGCGGTGCGAAACCACGCTGGTCGCCACGCGGGGCGAAGCCGCGGTCGTCACGGGGCGCGAAGCCACGGTCCTGGCCGCCGGCACCATGATTGAAGGGCTTGCCACCGCCATGGAAGGGACGGCCGCCGTCTTCACGACGGAAGGGCTTGTTGCCGAAGCTCGGACGGCCACTGCCGAAGTTGCCACGCGGGCCACGGTCGTCGAAGCTGCCAGCCGGACGCGGCGGGAAGATGCGCGGCTCTTGCGTCTTGGGCTCGAGGCCTTCGATTTGCTGCACCGGAATCGTCTGCGTCGTGAACTGCTGGATGCGGCGGATCATGGACACGTCGTCGCGCAGGCCCAGCGTGATGGCCAGACCCTGGCGACCGGCACGGCCGGTGCGGCCGATGCGGTGGACATAGTCCTCGGCCTTCATCGGCAGGCCGTAGTTGATGACGTGGCTGATGGTCGGCACGTCGATGCCGCGGGCAGCGACGTCGGTGGCCACCAGCACGCGCACCTGCTTGCTGCGCAGGGCCTGCAGCACGCGGTTGCGCTTGCCTTGCGGCATGGCGCCGTGCAGCGGGGCGACCGAGTGGCCGATCTCGGCCAGGCGCTCGGACAGCCAGTCGGCGTCACGCTGGGTGCTGGTGAACACAACGGCCTGCTCCATTTCCGGCAGCGCCAGGATGGATTCCAGCAGCTGGTCCTTGTGATGGGGGTTGTCAGCCCAGTGCAGGCGCTGTTCGATGTTCTCGTGCGTGTCGGTGTGGTTGGCAACCTCGATGCGCTGCGGATCCTTCAACAGGTTCTGCGCAAGGCGGCCGACGTGGCCGGCGAAGGTGGCGCTGAACATCACGGTCTGACGCTCGGGCGGCGTGTTGCCGGCGATCATCGTGATGTCGTCGATGAAACCCATGTCCAGCATGCGGTCGGCTTCGTCCAGCACCAGCATCTCGACATTGCCCAGCACGCACTTGCCGGAATTGATGTGGTCGATCAGGCGGCCGGGGGTCGCGATCAGGATGTCCAGGGGGCCAGTCAGCTGGCGGATCTGCAGCGGGTAGGGCATGCCGCCCAGCACCGTCGCGACCTTCAGGCCGGGAATGAAGCGACCGTAGGTCTGTGCAGCCTTGGCGACCTGCATGGCCAGCTCACGGGTGGGAGCCAGCACCAGGATCTTGGGGCCGTAGATCTTGCCCTTTTCGCGCCGCTTGCTGTCGTCACCGCGGGCGGCCAGGATCTTTTCCAGCGCCGGCAGGATGAAGGCAGCGGTCTTGCCCGAGCCGGTGCGCGCCGAGACCATCAAGTCCTTGTTGGCGATGGCAGCGGGGATGGCGAGCGTCTGCACGTCGGTGGCGTTCTCGTAGCCGGAATCTTTCACGGCCTTCAGGACCACTTCGTTCAGGCCCAGGGTATCGAAACTCATGTCGTTCTTTCAGTCAAAGCCCATCCATGCCGCCCGGAAAACAGTGAGGGCAGACACGCGGGCGCTGAACAGACCATGCCGTTCAGCAGTCAAAGTCGCTGGGAGAAAGCTCGTGTCGGGCGGCTCGGGCTGCTGGTTGCAGTCGGGTGCGGCACGGGGGAACAGTCAAAGCGACGGCTTCATCGCCGCCGACCGATCCACGAGGGGTGTTCGAGAAGCCGTATGAACTACGGGCCGAACGAGGTCAGAGGAGACGTACGAAGCTCGGTTGGAACCGAGCGAAGCTGCGACTGTAGCACAGATCAGGGTTTTCACGGAACTCACCCCTGAAGTGCGGGTGTGCGATCCGGCACGCTTACCGGGCCAACAGTTGGCGCACGCGCGCTTCATCGGCCGGTGTGGCCGGGTGGTAGACGATCATCGTCAGGTCCGGCCGGCCTTCCACGGCCAGGCCGCTGTATTCCAGTGAGATCGGCCCGGCCACCGGATGGTGGATCTGCTTGGCCGCCTCGCCGTAGTTGCCGCGCACGTCCAGCTCCGCCCACATCGCGGCGAACTCGGCGTTGACGGCACTCAGCTCGCTCACCAGCGCCTGCACCGCCGCCGTCGCGCCGGCCCGCGCGGCATCGGCGCGGAAAGCAGCGACGACGAAGCGCGCGTCCTGCGCCCAATTGGGCATGCGCAGGCGCGCGGCGGGGTTGGCGAAGATGTGGCGCAGGATGTTGCGCCGCTCGGGGGGCATGGCTGAGTAGTCGTTCAGCACGGCCGCGCAGGCGCGGTTCCAGGCAACGACATCCCAGGTCGGCGTGCGGATCACCGCCGGGCAGTATTCGAGCGCATCCAGCACGCGTTGCAGCCGCGGCGGCACGTCGGTCGCGGCCTGGTAGCGCACTTCGGGCGGGCGGTTCTGCGCCAGCAGGAAGAGGTGCTCGCGCTCCACGCTGCTCAACTGCAGCGCGCCGGCCAGGCGCTCCAGCACTTCGGTGGACGGCGCGCCGCCGCGGCCCTGCTCCAGCCAGGTGTACCAGGTGGGGCTCACATGGGCGCGCTGCGCCACCTCCTCGCGGCGCAGGCCCGGCGTGCGCCGGCGCGCCAGCGGCAGGCCCAGCGCGACCGGGTCCAGGCGCGCGCGACGTTCCTTCAGGTAGCGGCCCAGCGGGTTGTCTTCGACGACAGACATCGTGATCCTGTTAGTGGCAATACCGGTATGCGCTCACGGCTTCACGCCAGCAGGCGGCGCCGCGACAGTGGCGCCACTTCCACTGTTTCGCAAGGACCTTTCCCATGCATGTGTTCGTGACGGGCGCGACCGGCTTCATCGGCTCGGCCATTGTGCAAGAACTGCTTTCCCACGGTCACCGCGTGACGGGCCTGGCGCGCTCGGACGCTGCCGCTGAAACCCTCGCCGCAGCAGGCGCCGCAGCCCACCGCGGCGATCTGATTGATCTCGACAGCCTGAGGCGCGGCGCGGCGGCGGCCGACGCCGTCATCCACACCGCGTTCAACCACGACTTCTCCCGCTTCGCCGCCAGCTGCGAGGATGACCGCGGCGTCATCACGGCGCTGGGCGACGCGCTGGCAGGCAGCGACCGGCGCCTCGTCGTCACCTCGGGCACGGCCCTGGTGGCCGGCAAGCCGCTCGCGACGGAGACGGACGCGCCTTCCAGCCATCATCCCCGCGCCGCCTCCGAACAAGCCGCGGCGGCCCTGGCCGAGCGCGGCGTGAATGTCAGCGTCGTGCGCCTGCCGCCCTCGGTTCACGGCGAGGGTGATCATGGCTTTGTGCCGCTGCTCATCACCCTTGCGCGCCAAAAGGGCCTGGCCGCTTTCGTGGGCGAGGGGCGCAACCGCTGGCCCGCGGTGCACCGGCTGGATGCCGCCGCCCTGTTCCGCCTCGTGGCCGAACAGGGCCGGGGTGGCGTGAGCTATCACGGCGCCGCCGAAACCGGCCTGCCCTTCGCCGATCTCACGGCCATCATCGGCCGGCGCCTGGGCCTGCCGGTCCAGGGCCTGACGGGCGAGGCCGCGGCGGCCCATTTCGGCTGGTTCCAGCATTTCGCCGCCTTGGACAACCCCTGCAGCAGCGAGTGGACGCAGCGCGAACTGGGCTGGCAACCGCGTCGCACCGGCCTGCTGGCCGATGTGGACCAGCCGGGCTATTTCAGCAACTGAGCCGGCAGCCAGCCGCGCAGGCTGTTGAAGAAGGCCAGGCCCGAGGCGCGGGCCAGGTCGTCGCGCGTCAGCCGCGCCTCCTGGACGCGGCCCTGGGCCAGCAACTCGGCGCGCAACACGCCGGGCAGCAGGCCGGCCGCCAGCGGCGGGGTCAGCCAGCGGCCGTCGAGTTGCAGGGCGAGGTTGCCGAAACTGCATTCGGTCAGCTCGCCGGCCTCGTTCCAGAGGATGAGGTCAAAGGCTTCGGCCGGCTTGGCCAAGGCATACAGCTCACGACGCGTGGTCTTGTGGGCCAGGTATTCGGCGCGTGGACCGCGCGTCGGGATGGGGCGGTCCGCCAGCGCCAGGCGCACCGGCTCGGCCGTGGGCGTGAAGGCGGTGAGCGTGTGTGCGACGCGGCCTTCGGCATCGCAGGTCAGGCGCAGCCGCCAACTGCCTTGCGCATGGGCCTCGGCCACGGCCTTCAGATGCGCCCGCGCCTCGGCCAGCGAAAAACGCAGGCCGAAATGCCGCGCCGTGCGCTGCATGCGGGCCAGGTGCGCTTCGCCACGGAGAGCCACACCGGCTTCGAGGCGCAGCGTCTCCAGCGCCTCGACGGGCGCCTCGGCGCGCGCCAGGAAGCGCGACTTGGCCCGCCATTCGGCGATCTCGGCGGTGGGCTCGCTGTCCAGCGTGATCGCGCTGCCGATGCCGCAAGTGAGGGCGTCGCCGTGGAAATCGACCGTGCGGATGGGCACATTGAAGGTCGCGACGCCGCCGGGCTGGATCAGCCCCAGCGCACCGCAGTACCAGCCCCGCGCCTTCGGCTCCAGCTCGCGGATGATCTGCATCGCACGGATCTTGGGGGCGCCGGTCACCGAGCCGCAGGGGAAGAGCGCCGCGAACGCGTCCGCCAGCGTCAGCCCGCCGCGGCTGACGGCGGTCACGGTGGACGTCATCTGCCAGACCGTCGGCAGCGCATGCAGCTCGAACAGCCGCGGCACGCGCACCGTGCCGAGCTGGGCGACGCGGCTGAGGTCGTTGCGCAGCAGGTCCACGATCATCAGGTTCTCGGCGCGCTCCTTTTCGCTGGTGCGCAGATGCGCCTGGGCAGCTTCGTCGTCGACGCGGTCGCGGCCGCGCGGCGCCGTGCCCTTCATGGGCTGGGCGGCGAGCAGCCAGCTCGCCTTGGCACCGGGCACGGGGCGCCAGTCGAAGAAGAGCTCCGGCGACACGCTGGCGGCGCCCGCTTCGCGCAGAAACAGGCTGAAGCCACCCGGCTGGCTGGCGTGCAGGGCCAGGAAGAGCTGCTCGGGGTCCAGTGCGCCGGCCGCCGCACGCAGCCGCGTCGTCAGGTTGACCTGATAGCAGTCGCCGTCGCGGATATAGGCGCGTATGCGCTCGATGGCGGCCGTCGCGTCGGGCTCAGCATCCTGCCAGCCGAGCAGGCCGGTGTGGGCCAGCGGCAGCTCCGGCCAGGGCTCGGGCGCCGTGTCGTAGACGGCGAACTCGACCAGGGGTTCGCTGGCCGGATGGGTGGCGAGGGCCTTGTCGAAAGCAGCCGCCGCCTCGTAGCGCAGGCCCCCCAGCACCCAGGCGCCGGCGCGCGCGGCGGCCTCGGCTTCGGCGATGACACCGACGACCTCGTCGAGCCGCCCTGCCCTCAGCCAGCGCGCCGGCGGCTGCCCCCAGCAGCCACGCAGGCGCTCGCCGTCCTCGCGGGCCAGCGGGTGGCGGGGGAAGTCGAAAGCGGCGTGCAGCAAGCGCCGTGCAGGCCGATCAGGCCAGGTTCAGGAAGTGGGTGCGGTAGTGCACCAGCTCGTCGATGGACTCATGGATGTCGGCCATGGCCGTATGCGCCTGGGCCTTCTTGAAGCCCTCCAGCGCGGCCGGCTTCCAGCGCTTGGCCAGTTCCTTCAACGTGGAGACGTCGAGGTTGCGGTAGTGGAAGAAGCTCTCCAGCTCCGGCATGTAGTTGGCGAGGAAGCGGCGGTCCTGGCAGATGCTGTTGCCGGCCATCGGGCTCTTGCCCTTGGGCACGTATTGCTTCAGGAAGGCGATCGTCTGGGCGGCGGCTTCCGCTTCGGAGATCGTGGACGCCTTGACGCGGTCGATGAGGCCGCTCCTGCCGTGGGTGCCCTTGTTCCAGGCATCCATGGCGTCCAGCGTCGCGTCGCTCTGGTGGACGGCGAAGACCGGACCCTCGACGCGCTTTTCGAGGTTGGCGTCGGTGACGACGACGGCGATCTCGATGATGCGGTCGGTGTCGGGATAGAGCCCCGTCATTTCGAGGTCGATCCAGATCAGGTTGTTTTCGCTGAGGGCAAGGGTGTCGGACATGGTGGGCTCTCTCTGAAGAGGCGGAATTCTCGCAGCCTAAACTTGAGGCTTATGTCTCCATTGCTGTTGTCCCTTGCTTTTGCGCTCGCGCTGGCCGCCTCGACCCTCGTCAAATTCTGGCTGTCCTCGCGGCAGATCCGCCATGTCGCCGCCCACCGCGACCAGGTGCCGGCGGCCTTTGCCGGCAGCGTGACGCTGGCGGCCCATCAGAAGGCGGCGGACTACACCGTTGCCCGCAGCCGCTTCGGCCTGCTCGCGCTGGCCTTCAATGCGGCCGTGCTGCTGGGCTGGACGCTGCTGGGCGGCCTGAACGCGCTCAATGGCTGGATCCTCGCCGCCAGCAGCACCCTGCCCGAGGCCTGGCAAGGCATGGGCTACCAGCTCGGCCTCGTCGCCGCCTTCGTGCTGGCCGGGTCGCTGCTGGACCTGCCCTGGGAGCTGTGGTCGACCTTCCGCATCGAACAGGCCTTCGGCTTCAACCGCACGACGCTCAAGCTCTTCTTCGCCGACATGGCCAAGGGCCTGGCCGTCGGCGTGCTGATGGGGCTGCCCATCGTGGCCCTCATCCTGTGGCTGATGGGTGCCGCCGGCCCGCGCTGGTGGCTGTGGGCCTGGGGCGCGTGGATGGGCTTCAACCTCCTCATCATGGTCATCTACCCGACCGTCATCGCCCCGCTGTTCAACAAGTTCGAGCCGCTGACGGACCTGGCGCTCAAGGACCGCGTCGAGAAGCTGATGGCCCGCTGCGGCTTTGCGGCCAAGGGCCTGTTCGTCATGGACGGCAGCCGCCGCTCGGCGCATGGCAATGCCTACTTCAGCGGCTTCGGCCCGGCCAAGCGCGTCGTCTTCTTCGACACCCTGCTGGCCAAGCTCAACGGCGGCGAGGTCGAGGCGGTGCTGGCCCATGAGCTGGGCCACTTCAAGCACAAGCACATCACCAAGCGCATCGTGTTGATGTTCGCCATGAGCCTGGCCGGCTTCGCGCTGCTGGGCTGGCTGATGCAGCAGCCAGCCTTCTACCTGGGCCTGGGTGCGACACCGAATCTCGCGGCGCCCAACGACGCACTGGCCCTGATCCTCTTCCTGATCGCCGGCCCGGTGTTCGGCTTCTTCGTCACGCCCCTGGCCAGCCACTTCTCGCGCCGAGACGAGTTCCAGGCCGATGCCTATGCCCGCGCCCAGGCCAGCGGCGCCGACCTGTCCTCGGCACTGCTCAAGCTGCACGAGGACAATGCGGGCACGCTGACGCCCGACCCGGTCTACGCCCGCTTCTACTACTCCCACCCACCTGCTGCCGAACGCCTTGCAGCCCTCGCCTCATGAACGATCTGCTGCTTGCCCAATGTGATCCCAAGGCGCCCCTGATGGATGCCGACACGCGGGGCCGCGTGCTCGCCGCCCTGCCCGGCTGGCTGCCCGATGCCGAGAACAAGGTGATCGGCCGGCGCTTCGGCTTCGCGAACTTCTACCAGACCATGGCCTTTGTCGACGCGGTCGCCGAGATCGCGCATGCCCAGGACCATCACCCCGAGATGCTGGTCGGCTATGACGCCTGCACCGTCAGCTTCACCACGCATTCGCGGGGCGGGTTGACCTTGAACGATGCCATCTGTGCCGCGCAAGTGAGCGCCCTGCCCGAAGCGACCGGTACATGAGCAAATTCCAGGCGCTGGACCTGGGACTTGTCGTGCGCGGCCACGGCCGCCACTACATTGTCGAGGACGCCGACGGCAAGCGCTTCGTCTGCCATCCACGCGGCAAGAAGAGCGACGCGGTCGTTGGCGACCAGGTGCGCTTTGCGGATTCTGGCGACGAGGGTGTCATCGAAGCCGTCGAGCCGCGTCGCAATCTGCTGTTCCGCCAGGACGAGTGGAAGACCAAGAGCTTCGCGGCCAATCTCGACCAGTTGCTGGTGCTCGTCGCCGTCGAGCCGGTGTTCAGCGAAAGCCAGCTCACGCGCTCGCTGATCGCGGCCGAGTCCGCCGGCATCAGCATGGCCATCGCGCTGAACAAGACCGACCTGCCGGGCACCGATTCGGCTCGCGAGCGCCTCGCGCCCTATCGTGCGATGGGCCTGAAGATGTTCGAGGTCGCGCTGAAGGCCGACCCCGAGGGCTCCCGCGCGACGCTGGCGCCCTGGCTGGCCGGCCAGCGCACCTTCGTGCTCGGCCCCAGCGGCACAGGCAAGAGCACGCTGATCAATCTGCTGGTGAAAGATGCCAAGGCCCAGATTGGCGAGATCTCGCAGGCCCTGAACTCCGGCCGCCACACGACGACGACGACGCAGTGGTACTGGACCGATGACACGCGCACGACGGCGCTGATCGACTCACCCGGCTTCCAGGAATTCGGCCTGCGCCAGATCATTGCTTCGGACCTTTGGCGCTACATGCCCGATCTGCGCGAGCACGCCAACTGCCGCTTCGCCAACTGCAGCCACATTCACGAGCCCGACTGCGGCGTGCGCGCGGCCGTGCAGGCGGGGCAGATCAGCGCCAGCCGCTACCGCATCTACGGCGAAATCCTCGAAGAACTGCAGCGCAAGACCTGGTGATGCGCAGACCACTCCTGCTCTGCGCCCTCGCCGCGCTGGTCGGCTGCGCCTCGACCGTCTCGCCCCCACCGGCCGCCCAAGGCTGGCAGCCCCTGGCGCTGCCCGGCAAGAAACCGACGCTGTACAGCTGGACGGAGAAGGACGGCCGCCCCGCGCTGGAAGCAGCGTCGGACCGCTCGGCCAGCATCTGGCGCAAGCGCCTGGATCAGGCGCAGCCCCAGGTCGGCGAGGTCAGCTTCTCGTGGTGGGTACAGAGCCTCATCCCGGGCGCCAATGTCGCCGACATCGACCACGAGGACGCCGTGGCCCGCGTCATCTTCGGCTTCGGTGGCGACATCGACAAACTGCCCTTGCGCACGCGCATGAAGTTCGAGCTCGCCCAGGCCCTGACCGGCGAAATGCCGCCCTATGCGACGCTGATGTATGTCTGGGACAGCAAGCTGCCCGTGGGCACCGTCGTCGTCAACCCGCGCAGCGACCGCATCCGCAAGATCGTGGTCGACTCCGGTCCGGCCGAACTGCGCCGCTGGCGCGACCACCGCCGCGACCTCGCCGCCGACTTCCGCCTGGCCTTCGGTGAGACCCCCGGGCCGCTGACGTCGATGGCCGTCATGACCGACAGCGACAACAGCCGCGCGTCGGCGCGCACCTGGTATGGGCCCGTGGAATTGGAAGCCCCTCGCTCAGCCTCGCCTCGCTGAACGCGGGCGCGTCTGATCGGTCTTTGCAGACCGCGCTGCGGCATGTGCCGCAGCTCTTCGGCAGGCACATCGCGCCCACTGGGCGCAATGTGTCCGGCCTCAGCCCCCGAGGGGACGGCGATGCTTGCCGGATCGACCCGCAAGCACATCGCCAGCGCGGGCCGGCTAGGTGAACTGGAGTCGGACACAAGCAGTCCCTGCGGACTGCTTGTGCCTACGGAAGGCCATGGGCCTCTGGACCATGGCAGGCCCGGCGCTCGGCTCGCAAATTCAGCCCAAGCAATGCACAAATCAGCGCTGCTCGGGCGACCGCAACGACAGCGGTGCGGCGTCAGGCACTTCGCGCGCCTCGATGTCGACCACATCGCCCGCCGGCTGGCGGCGCTGCGCCCAGGGGTTCTTGTTGACGCGGAACTGCAGATTGGGCTTGCGGCCGGTCAGCAGGCTGAAGAGCAGGAAGGCCAGGAAGGCCAGCACGGCGATCAGGAACAGGCCGAGGCCGATGAGGGCACCGGCGGCGATCATCAGCAGGCGGAGTAGCGGGCGGAACAGCGACATGGCTCTATTCTGAACGCTCGGCGCTCCATCGTCGCCGTGACGATCGTCACCCGTCAGACGCCTCATTGCCGCGCGCCAAAAACGCCAACAAGGCGGCGGCCGCAGCCTTGGGAGAGGCTTGCAACAGCCCATGGGGACCCTCAAGGCTAACCACCTGGAGAGCAGGCAACAACCGGCGAATCTCGGCGCCCGCATGGGGCGGCACGAGGAGATCCTACCGCGCCTGCAGGTAAAGCACGGGACACCGCAATTGCGCGAGCAGCGGCATGACGTTGACCGCCATCACCGCCTTGAGCCGGGCGCGAAGCACTGCGGCCGGCAAAGCCGAGAGGGCTTGCGTGAGCAACAGGCGCGACTCGGAAGGTGCCTGCGCACCCAGCATCACGCGTGACGAGACTRCCGCCGGCATGAATGCGGGCGAAGGCAAACTGCCTGTCAGACCACCAAGCCAGGAAAGCCCCGGGCGAGGGTTGCGAGCAAAGCTGCTGCACAGGATCAGCGCCTGTACACGCGAACCCAGCTCACTCGCCAACTGGATGGCGACAGGCCCCGAGAAGGACTCGCCGAGCAGCACCAACAGCCCGTCGGGCGGCAGTGCCGTTCGCGCCAGCGAGGTCAAGGCTTCATATCCCAGCCGGGCATCCGCCGGATAGCCCACCACGATCACCCGACAATCGGCAGGCAGTTCGCGAACGAAGGGTTGAAACAGCTTGCCGGTGCCGTCCATTCCGGGCAGCAGCACCAGCGTCGTCATGGACAAGCCGTCAACCGCGCCCGACAAAAGGCATGTTTGTCGCCATGACCGTCATCGTCTGCACATTGGCGGACAGCGGCAGGCCGGCCATGTAGACGACGGCGCAGGCGACGTCCTGGACGTCCATGCGAGGCTCGACCGCCATCGAGCCGTTGGCTTGCGGCACGCCGCGCGTCATCTTCTCGGTCATCTCGGTGGCGGCATTGCCGATGTCGATCTGGCCGGCCGCAATGTCGAAGGCACGGCCGTCCAGGCTCAGCGATCGGGTCAGGCCCGTGATCGCATGCTTGGTGGACGTGTAGGGCACCGTGTTCGGCCGCGGCGCATGGGCCGAGATGGAGCCGTTGTTGATGATGCGGCCGCCGCGCGGCGACTGCGACTTCATCAGCGCGAAGGCGGCGCGGGCGCAGAGGAAGCTGCCGGTCAGGTTGGTGTCGACCACCTGCCGCCACTGGGCCACCGTCAGCTCGTCGATGGGCACGGCGGGCGCGGAGATGCCGGCGTTGTTGAACAGCAGGTCGAGACGACCGAAGCGCTCGCGCAGCGTCGCAAAGGCGGCATCGACCTGGGCCTCGTCGCAGACGTCGGTCGGCAGGGCCAAGGCGTCCGGCAGGGTCTCGCGCAGGGCCGCCTCGCGGCGGCCCATCAGCGCCAGCGTCCAGCCTTCAGCGGCCAGCGCGCGGGCCACGGCCCGGCCGATGCCGGAGCCGGCACCGGTGACGAGAGCGACCTTCGTCATCAGCGGCCCGTCGGCGAGACGAGGCTGCGCTGCACCCAGCCGCTGAAGTTGGCGGCATCGACCTTGACGAAGCCATCCTTGACCTCGCCGGTCGCGACGAGTTCGTCGCTGCGGTTCAGCGTCGCGACAACCTTGCTGTCGCGCGACGGCGCGGCATAGGCCTTCACATTGGAGATCTTGGCCACCAGCATCTGGCCGGCCGGCACGGGCGCACCGGCCTGTGTGGAGGCGCCCGCATTGGCGTCGCCCGCGGCGCTGCCGGTGCGGATCAGGCTCTGCTGGTCGCGGATGGTCAGCACGATCTTGTTGTAGTTGTCGAGCAGGCTGGCCGCGATGAGCTTGCCCTCGGGCGTGCTGGTATAGCCGCCCGCGGCACCGACCAGGCCACCACCATAGCCCCAGCCACCGATGGAGAAGTCGGTCTTGGTGGCCTTGCCTTCGGCGGCCGCGACCTGGATGCTGGAACGCACGTCGGCGATCAGCAGGCTGGTGGTGGCTTCCTTGAACTTCAGGCCGCCGGCGATCGAGCTGATGGCGCCCAGCTTGCCACCCAGCAAGCCGCCGAGGGCACCGCCGACGCCGCCGGTATTGCTGGCGGGGATCAACACATTGGGCGTCATGACGAAGTCGGCCGCCTGCATCTGACCCTTGCCGATATTGGATTCCTGGCGCATCTCACCGGCCGCCGCCAGGTTGCGCTCCTGCTGGATGTTCTGCATGGCCTGGCCGCGTTCGACGACGTCGAAGCAGCCCGATTGCTGCACCATCATGCGCAGCAGCGCCGCGGGCGAGCCCAGGCCGTAGTGCGACAGGTGGTTCCAGCCATGCTGAGGCTCGGCCACGGCCAGCACGCCGAGCTTCTTGGGGCATTTCTCGACATTGGAGCCAGCGTCCTGCGCCTGGGCGGCCACCGCGGCCAGAGCCAGCACGGTCATGCTGAGAATCTTGTTGTTCATCGTGAACCTCGCGTCGTCGTTATCGGATGGCCAGGATTGTGCCCAGCGCTTGGCCTTCGCGGCGTCCCCATTCCGCTGGAACGGGGTCGCCTGGATCAGGGTCTTAATACCAGGCGATGGGTCGTCTCCCCGGGCAGGAAGGGCAGCGGCTCGCCGGCCAGCCAGGCGGCATGGTCGCCGCGGTAGAAAGGCGACATCGGGTGGCCGCTCTGGCCGCCCGGGATGACGAGGATGCCGCTCTCCTCATGCCCGGGCGAGACCACCATGCGTTCGCTCTGGCCGTGGCCGTGGTTGTGCACGCGCGGCATGTGGCTGTCGCCGGCCATGCCCTGGGAGGCCTGGTCGAGCCAGCCGGACAGCAAGGGCACGGCGGCGCTCAGCGGATGGCGCATGCTGGTGGCGTTGTCGGCGCCCCAGGTGGCCGCGGCCAGGCTGCCGTATTTGCCGATCAGCTCCTTGCGGCTGTCGAGCACGGCACGCTGCAGCAGCTCGGGCCAGCTCTTGAAGGCGGCCGGCAGGGTATCGGGCCGTGCGGCCTGGATCAGCGCCCAGCCGGGCGTCTCGGGCACCAGCTTGAGGTCGGACAGCTTCAGGCCCTGGGCTTCGAGCAGACCGGCCAGCGGGTCGAACAGGGATTTCAGCGCCTGCAGCCGGAAGGAGCGCACCAGCAAATAACCCACGGCGTCGGGCTTGGCCGCGTCGGCGCTCTTCTCGACCTCGATGCGGTAGTCCGCCAGGCCGTTGGCGGTGACGAAGTCGGGCGTCAGCACCTGCTCCAGCAGCAGCTTGCGCCAGTGCTGGTGGAAGAGCGCGCGGTGGTCGAGCTGGACGGCGTGCAGGCCGGCCTCGTCGAATTTGTCCTGGGCACGCAGGCCGTCGCGGATCTGCATGCCGCGGGCACCGAGGTCGTAGCCGCCGTTGCCCAGCGTCTTGAGCGCGTCGCCACCCACCATGCGGGCATTGGCCGTCCACAGCCGCCCGTCGACGGGGTCGACGATGCGCGGCTGCTCGGCCGCGGTCAGATAGCCCTGCCAGCGCGAGCGGCCATCGCTCCAGTCCTGCGGCCGGTCCAGGTCGTCGGCAGCAACACGCTTGGGCATGGCGCCAATGACGGTCCAGGCGATGCGCCCAGCGGCGTCGGCCACGAGCAGGTTCTGCGCCGGCAAGCCGGCGCCCGCCGCCAGCTGCACGGCCTCGTCGACATTGCCGGCCGTCTCCATGTGCATCAGGCGCAGATTGATGCCTTCGCGGTCATGGGCCACCCAGCGCAGCGCATAGGCCTGGCCGGCAGGCGCCTTCTGGGGCATCACGGGGCCCCATTCGCTTTCCAGCACCACGTGATCGACGGCCGCCTCACCGGCGACCTCGATGCGCTCGACGGCGCGCTGCAGCGGTTTCTCGGCGCCGCCCACTGCGTAATGCGTGCCGCCCGCGTTGAGCTTGAGCGCGACGACATCGGCCCAGTCGGAAGTCGTGTTCGTGAAGCCCCAGGCCACATGGCCGTTGCTGCCGACGACGAGCAGCGGCGCGCCGGGCAAGGTCACGCCGGCCACGTCATGGCTGCCGGCGGTGTCCTTCCATTTCATGCGCGCCTTGAACCAGGTGCCGGGCGTGCGCAGGCCCAGGTGCATGTCGTCGGCCAGGATGGCCCGCCCGCTGGCGCCATGCGCGGCGGCAACCGCGAAGTTGTTGCTGCCGAGGTCGCGCGCGTCTCGCAGGCTGCAGTCGCTGCAGGCCGTCTTGGCGGCGCGCAGGGCCGGCGGCAGCGGGCCGGCCGGCAGCGGCACCGCGGCCACGCGGCTGTCGTCCATCGCGGCCTGCCAGTCGGCGCTGTGCTGGGTCAGGAAGGCATACCAGTCGGCCGACACCGCCTCGTGCAGCAGGCCGGTGGCGACGTCGTCGCGCCCCTGGGAGCCCTGCAGGTCCAGGTACATGCCATAGGCGACGAGGACGGTGTCGGCCGCCACCCAGGGCTGGGGCTGCTGGCGCAGCAGCAGGTATTCGGGCGGGCGGGCCGAAAGGCCGGCCAGCCCCGCGTTCACACCGCTCACATAGGCGTCCAGCAGCGCGCGCTCGTCGGCGGCCAAGGCCGCGATGCCGGCCTCGGCACGATGGCGGAAGCGGTGCAGACGGCGTGACTTGTCCAGCGGCAGCGCCTTGGGCCCGACGATGGCCGACAGCTCACCGGCGGCGTTGCGGCGCATCAGGTCCATCTGGAAGAAGCGTTCCTGGGCGTGCACGAAACCCAGGGCGCGGGCCACGTCCAGGCGGTTCTCGGCCGTGATGGTCAGGTAGCCGCGCGCATCGCGCTGCAGTTCGGCCGGTGCGCTGAGGGCAGCGACCGCACGCTCGCCGTCGAGCTGGGCGAGGCTGCCGCGCAGCGCCAACCAGATCGTCAAGGCAAGCAGCAGGATGATGACCAGCAGGCCGACGAGGACGCGCTTGAGCCAGACCATCAGAAGGTTCCCGGGTAGTTGCCGCCATCCAGCAGGATGTTCTGGCCGGTCAGATAGCCGGCCTGGGCGCTGCACAGCATGGCGCAGATGGCACCGAACTCGGCCGCGGTGCCGAAGCGCTGGGCCGGGATGCTCGAGCGCCGCTTGGCGGCCACATCGTCGACCGACTGCCCGGCCTTGGCGGCGCCGGCGGCCAGCGTCTTCTTCAGCCGGTCGGTGTCGAAGGCACCGGGCAGCAGGTTGTTGAGGGTGACATTGGCGCCGGCCAGGCGCGGCTGGCGGGCGAGTCCGGCGACGAAGCCGGTCAGGCCCGAGCGTGCGCCATTGGAGAGGCCAAGCACGTCGATGGGCGCCTTCACGGCGCCCGAGGTGATGTTGACGACACGGCCGAAACCGCGCGCGGCCATGCCGTCGACCGTGGCCTTGATCAGCTCGATGGGGGCCAGCATGTTGGCGTCCAGCGCGGCGATCCACTGCTCGCGGCCCCAGTCGCGGAAGTCCCCGGGCGGCGGGCCACCGGCGTTGTTGATGAGGATGTCGACCCGCGGGCAGGCGGCCAGGGCCGCCGCACGGCCTTCAGGCGTCGCGATGTCACCGGCCACCGCGCGCACTTCGACGTCGGGGTTCAGCGCCCGCAGCGCGTCGGCCGTGGCCAGCAGGTCGGCCTCGCCGCGCGCCGTGATGACGACGTTGACGCCCTCCCCCACCAGCGCTTCGGCGCAGCCGCGCCCCAGCCCTTTGCTCGCCGCGCAGACGAGGGCCCAGTGGCCCTTCAAACCAAGATCCATGTCAGTCTCCCGACGTCGCGAAAGACCGCATCATCGCGCGACCGCCAGCCGGCGTTGCGCGTCGGTCCTAACGCCAGAACTTGCCGTCAGGCCCGACGATGGACACGTCGGTGAACTCCAGGCCGCTGTGGTCCTTCTCGGAGTAGTGCACCTGCAGGCCGCCAATGTCGATGCGCGCGCCTTCGAGCGCCTTGGTGAAGGCCTCGCGACCGATGTCCTTGCCGTTGGCGCGCTTGATGGTCTCGACGACGAGCTTGGCAGCCGCAAAGCCTTCCAGCTGGGCCGGCGTCAGCTCGCCGCGGCCGGCCGCCTTGGCCAGGCCCAGGGCCTCGCGCACCAGCGGGTTGGAGGTGGAGCGCTCATAGGGGAAGAGCTGCGTCACGACGATGCCGCGGGCGTTCTCGCCGAGCTGCTTCACGAAGTCGCTGGAGGCATTGTTGGACAGCGTCGCGACATGGGCCGTCGAGCCCGCGGCGCGCAGCGCATTGACGCCCTCGACGACGGCATAGGCCGGGCCGATGAAGACGATGGCCTCGATGCCGGCCTTGGCGATGGCCTGCATCGTCGGCGCGAGTTCGGGCTTGTTGCGGTCGAAGCGCAGATGGGACAGCGCCCGCAGCTTCATGTCGTCCAGGCCCTTGATGGCGCCCTTGCCGGCGTCGTTGCCGAAGGGGTCGTTGACCTGCACGATGGTGATGCGCTTGACGCCGATGCCGGCCAAGTGCCTGACGGCACGCTCGGCCTCCTTCTGGTAGCTGGCGCGCAGGTGGTAGACCCAGGGCTGGACGGGGTCGCGCAGGCTGGCCGCACCRGTGGCCGGTGCGATCAGCGGCAGCTTGTTCTCCTTCAGCACCGGCAGCAAGGCCTCGGTCGGGCCGGTGCCGCGGCTGAGCATCAAGGCCAGCACGCCCTGGCTGGCCAGGGACTTGGCCGCTGCCACGGTGGCGGCCGGGTCGTATTTGTCGTCCTGTGTGAGCAGCTCGATGTTCTGGCCCTTGATGCCGCCCTGGGCATTGACCGAATCGAAATACAGCTTCGCGCCCTCGGCGCTCTCCTGCACGATGCCGGAGACCGGGCCGGTAAAACCGGCCACCATGCCAATGCGCAGCGTGCTCTGCGCAAACGCGCCATTCGTACTGATACAGGCAGCGAACAAGGCCGCCAGGCCAACCCAACGCTTCACTGTTTTTCTCCAGGCCAAGCGCCCACAGGGGCGCGTTATGGCCGCGGATTGTGGGGCCAGCCCCCCCGCCCCCAGCAGCCCCCCTGCCCCAGGAAAAACCCGGGCTTCACCGGGTTCGAATGCGCAATTGCACCGCTTTTGCCGGGCCTACACTCTGGCCGCCTCTGCGCCACCGCCGCGCCACCCCCGCGCCTCGCCCGCGCCCGCCCATGCCGGAAAGCCCATTGCCGCCGCCCGTTGCCCTGCCCCGTACGCCCTCGCCTGCGTTGGGTTGGCAGCGCAGTTCCCTGACTTTCGCCGTCGTGCTGGCCCTGCTGCTGGGCCTGCTGCTGCCGACGACCGGCGTGCTGCTCTACGACGGCCAGAAGACCCGCGCCACGGCGATGGAGGACCTCAAGCGCGACCTCGCGCGCGCCACCGAGGTGATGGCCCTGTCGCTGGCCGAGCCGGTCTGGCAGGTCTCGCCCGATCTGGCCGACCCCATGGTCAAGGCGCAGATGGACGACCCGCGCTTCGTGTCCGTGCAGGTCGTCGAACCGGCGTCGTCGGCGCCCTTCCTGTCGCAGCAGCGTGCCGGTGAACCGGGCGACGGCGACCTGGTGCTCAGCCAGACCCGGCCCATCCAGCGCGACGGCCGCGAGATCGCCAAGCTGACGGTGCGCATGAGTGCCGCGCCGCTGCTGCAGGCCAAGCAGGCCGAAGTCTGGCGCACGGTGTGGCGCAGCGTGCTGACGCTGACGCTGTCGCTGGTGCTGATGCTGTGGGTGCTGCAGCGCTATGTGATGCGGCCCATGACCGAGCTCACCGGCGCTGCAGAGGCCCTGGCGGCCGGCCGGCTGGAGCAGCCGCTGCGCGTGGCGGGCGCCGATGAGATCGCACGCGTCGGCGTGGCCATGGAGCGCATGCGCCAGGCCCTGCTGTCGGCCTTCGAGGCGCTGCGCCAGCACAACGTCAACCTGGAAGAGACCGTCACTCAGCGCACGGCCGAATTGACGGCCAGCAATGCCGAGTTGTCCGAGGCGCTGGAAACCTTGCAGAAGGCGCAGCGCGAACTGGTCGAGTCGGAGAAGCTCGCGTCGCTGGGCCGGCTGGTGGCCGGCGTCGCTCATGAGCTGAACACGCCGCTGGGCAATGCGCTGACCGTCGTGTCGGCGCTCGACGACCGCTACAAGCAGCTCGAGCTCATGCTGACCGGTGGCGTGCAATTGCGCCGCAGCACGCTGGAGGAACTGGCGCGCGACACGCGGCGGGGCCAGGACATCCTGCAGCGCAATGTGCAGAAGGCGGCCGACCTGGTGCGCGACTTCAAGCAGGTGGCCATCGACCAGACCAACGACATGCGGCGCGACTTCGACCTGGCCAAGGTCGTCGAGGACGTCATGGTCATGGTGGAGCCGAGCTTCAAGCACACACCCTTCGTCATCGACACCGAGCTCTGCCACGGCCTGGTGATGAACAGCTACCCCGGCGCGCTGGGCCAGGTGCTGACCAATCTGCTGATGAATGCGCTGCTGCACGGCTTTGACAGCGCGGAGCAGGGCCGCGTCAAGGTCTATTGCGCGCGCCTGGACGACGAGCAGGTCGAGCTCACGGTGACCGACGACGGCCGCGGCATGGACGAGTCCGTGCGGCGGCGCATCTTCGACCCCTTCTTCACGACCAAGCTCGGCACCGGCGGCTCGGGCCTGGGCATGCACATCGTGCACAGCATCGTGACCAATGTGCTGGGCGGCCAGATCGAGGTGCGCTCCTCGCCAGGCCAGGGCACGCAGATGCTGATGCGCCTGCCGCTGATGGCGCCTCAACGCGCCGGCACCGAGACTCAATGACGGCCCCTCGCCCAAACTCGCGTCGCTGAACGCGAGCGCGTCTGGTCGGTCTTGCAGACCGCGCAGCCGGCAGAGCGGCTGCTCTTCGGCAGGCACGACGAGTTCACAGGACTCGCCGTGTCCGGCCTCAGCCCCCGAGGGGACGGCGATGCTTGCGGCATCGAGCCGCAATCACATCGCCAGTGCGGGCCTGCTCGGGAGCGGCCCAGCGCTTGGCCCGAAAAGTCAGTTGGACGCTGCGGAAGCAGGCGCCGAAGCGCCATCGACCGCAGCCACGGCAGCTGAGGCGGCCGAAGCCGCCGGTTCATGGGCACCCGCCGCCACGTCATGCTTCTCGCCGCTCAGGTCGATATTGCCGCCGCTCTTCATCAGGATGAACAACGCCAGCGCGGCAAAGGCGATGAAGCCAACGATCAATTTCCACATGCTCGGGTCTCCGGGGGTTTGAACTGCCCCGGATTCTGCTCAGCCAGGCTGACGCTCAACTGAAGGCGAAGCGTCCCGGCCCATCACCCTCGGTGCTGTAGCTCAGCTCGTGATCCAGACTGGCAAAGTCCAGGCGCAGGGTCGCCCAGTGGCCGTCCTGCTGCCAGCGCAGGCTGAGTTCCTCTTCGCTGCTGGCCAGCAGCTGGAAACTGCCGTCAAAGGCCGGGTGGCGGTTGCGCAGCTTGATGAGTTCGATCAGGCGGCGCACGACCGGGCGCTCGCACTCGCCAGCGATCTCGTCCTCGCCATAGAAATGGCGATTGATATCGCGGCCGACCTGGGTGCGGGACAGCAGCACCATGTCGTTGTGGCCGGCCAGCAGGCCGACGTAATAGACCTGGGGCACGCCGGGCAGGAAGAACTGGACGGCGCGGGCCAGCAGATAGGCCGTCTCGTTGCGGCCCATGGCGTCAAAGAAGCTGCAATTGACCTGGTAGAGATCGAGGTTGCTGGCCGCAGCACCCGTGGCGAGCCGGCTCGCGCCGCCGCTGGCCTCGTGGATGCGCTCGACCAAGGCGTCCAATTCCCACGGCGGCACCAGGCCGGGGTGGGCCGTGCGGTCGCCGGCGTCGGCGCCGATGTCGATGATGCCGATGCCGTCATGGGTGTCGAGCACCGTCAACGCATTGGTCGGCCGGATGGCGATCCAGCGCTTGAGCGCCGTCGCGGTCTTGAAGGCGAAGGCATGCAGCACCAGGGGCGGCAAGGCGAAGTCATAGACCCAGTCGACCCGGGCCGCGATCTCGATCTGGCGCTGGTGGTAGGCGTGGATCTCGACCAGCACCTCGATGCCCAGCGCCCTCGCCTCGGCCGCAAACTCGGCGATGAAGTCAAAGGTCTCCGGCATCATGAAGCAGCTGGCGCCGGCCTTCTTGATGGCATAGCCGACGGCGTCCAGCCGCACCATGCGAATGCCGTTCGCAGCCAGGGTCTTGAGGATGCCGCTCAGATAGGCCCGGCCCTGTGGATGGCGCACGGCGATGTCGATCTGCGCGGCCGTGAAGGTGGTCCACAGGATGCGGCGTTCGCCGTTCTTCAGCATCGCGGTCGTCAGGGGCAGGCCGGGGCGGGGGCGGTACACGGACAGCAGGTCGCGCTCGCTGGCGCCGCCGGGGAAGACCGCATCCAGCGTCAGGAACAGGCCCGCATAGGCCGAGGCCTCGCCCTTCTCGGCGTAGTCCAGGAACTGCGGCGACTCGCTGGACATGTGGTTGACGATGACGTCGGCCATCACGTCCAGGCCCTCGGTCAGCGCCTTGATGTCGCTCCAGTGCCCCAGGCGCGGGTCGACCTGGGTGTGATCGATGGGATCGAAGCCTGCGTCGGCGCCGTCGATGGCATGGAAGAAGGGCAGCAGGTGGACGCCGCCGAACACGCCCGCCAGCGGCGAGCCGGGTTGGCCGAGCAGCTTCCTGAGCCGGATCAGGTCGGCGCCATCGCGCCGGCCGCCAAGGCGGTCCACATAGGTGATGAGCTGGACTTGGTTCTTCATGAGGACTTGGGACTCTTGACGGCCAGCACGCACAGCGCCGCAAGCGCCAGCAGCACGCCGGCGAGGCGAATGACGTTCTCGGGCCGACCGCCCAGCAGGCTGTCGTAGAACAGGGGCAGCGTCATCGCCTGGATCAGCATGGGGATGACGATGAACATATTGAAGATGCCCATGTAGACGCCGGCGCGCTCGGGCGGGATGCTGCCGGCCAGCAGCACGTAGGGGTTGCCCATGATGGAACCCCAGGCCAGGCCAATGCCAACCATGGGCAGGAAGAGCCAGGCTTTGTCCCGAATGCCGGGCAGCGCCCACATGCCCGCGGCCGCACAGGCGAGTGCGAAGGCATGCACCCATTTCGCGCCGAGGCGCTTGGTGAACGGCACCATCGCGAAAGCGGCGACGAAGGCGACGGCGTTGTAGAAGCCGCCGACCTGGCCGTTGAGCAGCGCCGCGTCGCGAAAGCCGGCGCTGTGCGGGTCGTCGGTGCCGAAGACCGTCGCGGCCAGCGTCGGCACGATGTAGATCCAGTAACACATCATGCCGTACCACTGGAACAGCGCCATCCACCACAGCCGCCGCATCGTGGCCGGCATGTCGCGCAGCGCGGCCCAGATCTCCGCGAGTGCCGGGCCAAAGCCATGCGGCAGCGCGCGCAGCCGCGCGATCTCCTCGGCCGGCAGTGGCAGCTCGGGCACCTTGCGGATGGACCACCACACCGTCGTGAACGACAGCAGCGCGCCGATGACGAAGGCCAGCGTGGTGACGACCGGGATGCCGTTGGCGCCCAGCGCGTCCTTGTTCATGCCGAAGAACACGAGCAGGCTGGGTGTCAGATAGGCCAGCGTCTGCGCCAGGCCGGTGAACGAGGCCTGCGTGAGGAAGCCGCTGGCATGCTGCTCTTCGCGCAGGCGGTCGCTGACATAGGCGCGGTAGGGCTCCATCGTCACGTTGTTGGCCGCGTCCAGGATCCACAGCAGGCCGGCCGCGAACCACAGCGCCGGGCTGAAGGGCATGGCCAGCAAGCCCAGCGAGCACAGCAGCGCACCGATCAGGAAGTAAGGCGTGCGCCTGCCCAGGCGGTGCGTCGTGCGGTCGCTCATCGCGCCAATGAGGGGTTGCACCAGCAGGCCGGTGATGGGGCCGGCCAGCCAGAGGTAGGGCAGGCTCTTGCCGTCGGCGCCCAGCATCTGGTAGATCGGGCTCATATTGGCCTGCTGCAGGCCGAAGCTGAACTGGATGCCGAGGAAGCCGACATTCATGTTCACGATCTGGGAGAACGACAGGTGAGGCTTGTGCATCTTCATTCCTCGGCCGGCAGCGCGTGCAGTGCTTCGCGCCAGGCGGCCAACGCTGTCGGATCGGAAGGCAGCGGGCCGCGCACGCCGCAGATCATCGCGGCGTAGCGGTTGGCCAGGGCCAGGGTTGCGCCCAGGTCACGGCTCAGCGACAGGCCGGCCAGCAGCATGGCGGTGAAGCCGTCACCGGCGCCGACGCTGTCGACGAAGGCCGGCTGCGGCACACCCTCCCCCGTCGCCAACAGCTGGCCCTGCTCGCCGTGCAACGCGTAGCCGGCGGCGCCGCGCGTCAGCACCAAGCCCTGCAGCGCGAAGCGGGCCATCAGCGCTGGCAGCGTGGGCTCGAACCAGGCGAGCAGRCAGCCGAGTTCGTCTTCGTTGAGCTTGACCCAGTTGGCCAGCATCAGCACTTCAGCGGCCAGTTCGGGCGTGTCGCTGCCGGGGCGCAGGTTGAGGTCGAGCAGGCGCGAGCCGGGCGTGCGCTTGACGGTCGCACGGATGGCAGCGCGGGAGCTTGGATGACGTTGGGCCAGGCTGCCGAAGTAGACGATGCCGTCGCCGGCCACCGGTGCCTCGAGATGGTCCCAGGCCGCATCGGCGTGGATCTCGAAACGGTGGTCGCCGGCCACATCCTCATGCACGCTGACGCGGCCGGTGGCGTGGGTCGCGTCGCGCTGCAGGCCGTCGACCGCAAGGCCGAAGCGCGCGGCGCTTTCCAGCACCAGACGGCCGGCCGGGTCATCCGCGCCGATGCGGCTGACGAAACGGACCGGTGCCCCGAAAGCGGCCAACGAGCGCGCGACGTTGAACGGTGCGCCGCCGGCGACTGCGCCGTCGTGGAACTCGTCCACGAGGGCTTCGCCGAGCACGAGGACGGGCGTGGCCATGAGCTTCAGAAGCTGTAGCGCAGCGAAGCCTTGACCGTGCGGCCCGTGTAGGCCCGCGCGGCACCGCGGCCGTCGTTGCTCTCGGTGTAGGCCAGCTCGTTGAAGAGGTTGTTGGCTGCCAGCGAGAGCGTCGCGCGATCGGTAAGCGCATAGCTCGCGAACGCGTTGACGACGGTGTAGGCCGGCAGCGTGATCGTCAGCGCGCCGGTGGGGCCATCGTCCAGGCTCTTGGTCGTGCCGACGATGCTGACGCCCAAGCTCAGCGCATCGTTCAGGTTGACGGTGGGCGTGAGCTGGTAGACGACCTTGGCCTGGCGCTTCGGAGCCCGCCCATCGGCCTGCTTCGCGTCGGTGTAGGTCAGGCCGCCCAGCAGGCTGACGACACCCAAGCGGGCTGAGCCTTCCAGCTCCAGGCCGTTGCTGCGGTAGCTGTTGGCCTTGACGACGATGGGGTTGGTCGTCACGTCGACGTTGACCTCATCCGTCTTGGCGTGGAAGAGCGTAGCGAACAGGCTCATGCCACCGCCGCGGATCTTCACGCCAGCCTCGGCCTGCCTGACCTTGTTGGTCGGGATGGTCGGGCTCTTGCCGTTGACGAGGTTGGGGTTGTTGAAGAAGGTGATGCGGTCGGCGTTGTAGGCGGCGCCGTCGGAGTAGCGGGCGAACAGCGACAGGTCCCTGTTCAGCGCGTAGTTGCCGCCCAGGGAGTAGGAGGTGCGGCCCAAGTCGTAGTCAATGGCGTTGGGCTTGCCGAGGTCATAGGCCAGGCCGGCGTTGGACTGGTAGTAGGCCCCGCTGGCCTTCTGGTTGTCGCGGCGCAGGCCGATGTCGGCCGACAGCGCGCCGGACTCCAGATTGAGCACCAGGTAGGGCGCGTTGGTCGCGTACTTGCTGTCCTGGGTGTTGCTGCAGCAGCCACCGAAGCCGGGCGAGCCGTTGACGAGGCCGGGCACGTTGAGCACGCGGGCACCCTCGCCGCTGGCCGACAGCGAGTACTGGTTGAAGTTCCACGTCAGGTCCAGCTGCTGCACCGAGGTGTAGAGGCCGGCCACGGCGCTGAGCTTGGCACCGCCGCCGAGGTCGAAGTCACGCGAGAACTTCAGGTCGTTGGCCATCAGGCCGGCGTTGTCGACCTGGGTGTTGAAGACGACGGCCGTGAACTTCGCTCCCGTGTAAGCCGCGCCGGCGTCGGGGCCGGTGGCCAGCGTCGTGCCGGCGGGTGCTGCGGCCACGTCGTCGCCCGGGAAGATGCCGATGAAGCGGCCCGAGTTCTTGCTCCACGAAAACTTGTTCTGCAGGCGAAACCCGCCGCCGGCGTCGAGGTCCATCTCGGCGCCGAAGGCATCGCTCTTGGCGGTCAGGCCGTCGCGGATGTTACTGGTGGCGCGGCCGTTGCTGTTGGTCAGCGTGCTGTCCATGGGCCAGGCGACGTCATAGAAGGCCGTGCGCCGCGGGTCCAGGCCCGGGATCTGCTGGATGCCGCCGTTCACATAACGCACCGGCGTCGGCATGAAGGTCGGGCTGTGGTCGTCCAGATGCTTGAGGCTGAAGCGCACAAAGCTCCTGCCCTCCAGTTCGAAGGTGACGTTGGCGCGCACCTGGCCACCGTTCTCGGTGCCATCGGCGCCCTTGCGGCCGCCATCGCCAACACGGTAGAAGCCGCCGATGAAGAAGCGCGTCTTGGGCGCGAGGCGCCCGCCGTAGCCGAAGTCGACACGGGTCTGGTCGAAGTCCAGGCCCTTGGTCAGCTGCAGGCTGCCGCCGGGCTCCAGGCCGGTCTTGCCGATGAAGTTGATGATGCCGCCAGGCGCGCCGGTGGCCAGCAGCGCGGCCGAGCCGCCGCGGACCACCTCCAGGCGCTCGAAGCCGGCATCGGCGCGCATCCAGGTGTCGGGCGTGGCGAAGGCGATGTCGCCGAACTGCAGCACGGGCAGGCCGTCTTCCTGGAACTGGATGTAGCGCGCGCCGCCCGCCGAGACCGGGATGCCGCGCACCGCGACGTTGGCGTTGGATTCACCACCGCTGGCCTCGGCACGGATGCCGGGCACGCCCCGCAGCAGGTCCGTCGCGCTGGCGGCGGTGACGGCCGCGACGCCTTCGCTCTCGATGGTCGAGATGGCCACGCTGGAACGCATCTTGGACTTGGCCGAAGAGGTCCCCGTGACGACGACGGCGTCGAGCTTGAGGCCGTCGGCCGTGTCAGTGGTGGCGGCCTGCTGCGCCTGTGCGGCCGCAGCGATGACGGCGAGCGCCGCAGCGGCCAGGGGAGTGAAGCGCGCGCGGCGCAGTGCAAGGGTGTGCATGTCGTCTCCTGTTGTCGTATTCCGGGCGCCTTCTTCGAGGCGGGCGGCAGCGCCTGAATCAAGCGCCGTCCGTGTCCTCATTCTGCACTCGATGCAATCGTTTTGCAATCGATTGCAATTCAGTAGAAGCCCTTAGTAATCGACAACAACCCGCACAAATCATCAATCGTTGGAAACGATATTCAACGGCCCAATGGCCTGCGCACCGAAGGCCCGATGCCCCGGCTCAGCGGGAACGGTCGGGAGCGCTTTCGCGCAACTTCAGGTAGACGGGCAGCGTCTGCGGCCCGGCGCGCTCGCCACGCAACTGGCCCAGCAGGGCCTCGACGAGTTCGGCGCCCGCCTCGGCCACCGGCTGGTGAACCGTGGTCAGCGGCGGATCGCAATAGGCGGCCAGCGGCATGTCGTCGTAGCCAACGACGGCGACGTCATCCGGTACGCGGCGGCCAGTGGCACGCAGGGCCTGGACCATCAGCATGGCCAGCACGTCGCTGCAGCAGAAGACGGCGTCGAAGTCGCGTTGCGCCGCGCAGAACTCGCGCAACTGCCCCGTTGCGACGCTGGGCTCGAAGGGGGCCGGCAGCTCCAGCGCTGGATCGACCTCCAGACCCGCCTCACGCAGCGCCTGCTGATGGCCCTGATGGCGCAGCCAGACCTCGGGCAGGCGGGCGTCGCCGATGAAGGCGATGCGCCGCCGCCCCAGCGCCAGCAGGTGCCCAGTCGCAAGGATGCCGCCCAGCACGTTGTCGCCACCCACGCTGCAGTACAGCTGCTGCGGCATCTCGCCGCCCCAGACCACCAGCGGCAGCTTGCGCGCGGCCATCTCGTTGAGCTGGTCGTGCTGGCGCCACTGCCCGATGAGGATGACGCCGATGGCCTTGCCGGAGTCGAACCAGTGCGAGGCCAGGTCCAGCCGCTCGGCATCGACGCGCGACAGCAGCATGTCGTAGCCGCGGTCGGTCAGCGCATCGGCAATGGCGCCGACGATGGACAGGAAAAAGGGGTCGGAGATGTGCTGGCGGGACTTGGGGTCATAGGGCACGACGACGGCGACCGTTTTGTTCTCCTGCAGGCGCAGGTTGCGCGCGCCGAAGTTGATCGAGTAGTTCAGCGAGCGCGCCAGTTCAGCCACGCGCTGGCGGGTCTCGGCGTTGACGAGCTCGCTGCCGTTCAAGGCCCGCGACACCGTCGACACCGACACGCCGGCCAGGCGGGCGATGTCGACCATCTGCAGCCGCCGCTGCTCGCCGGCGCTGCCGTCGGGGGAGTCTTTGGACTTGGGCATCCGCGGCATCCTCGCAGGGCTGGCTGCAATCGACAAGCAGGGTGACCCAGAAAGGGAAAGGCCGGCTTGCGCCGGCCTTTCGCCTTTCTTCCGGGCCGAGCGCCGGGCCGCTCCCAAGCCGGCCCGCTCTGGCGATGTGCTTGCCGGTCGAGCCGGCAAGCATCGCCGTCCCCTCGGGGGACCGGCTGGGCACGCCCGCGTTCAGCGGCGCGTGACCAGACGAGGGGCTCGTCAGTCCCGGGCGTAGATGTCCACGTCCTTGGTTTCACGGACGAACAGCACGCCGATGACGAAGGTCGCGGCAGCGATGACGATGGGGTACCAGAGGCCGTGATAGATGTTGCCGTTCTGCGCCACCATCGCGAAGGTGATGGAGGGCAGCATGCCGCCGAACCAGCCGTTGCCGATGTGATACGGCAGGCTCATCGACGTGTAGCGGATGCGGGTCGGGAACATCTCGACCAGCATGGCCGCGATCGGGCCGTAGACCATGGTCACGTACAGCACCAGCACGAACAGGATGGCGATGACCATCGGCACATTGGCCTTGGCCATGTCGGCCTTGGCCGGGTAGCCGGCGGCCTTCATCGCTTCGCCCAGGTCCTTCTTGAAGGCGGCGATGGCCTTGGTGCTGGCTTCGTCGAACTTGTGCTCGGTCAGCTTGGCCGCGGTGGGGACGGCGATTTCCTTTTCACCGACGCGCACGACGGTCGGCGAACCGGCCGGCGCCTCGACGGTCTCGGAGCTGGCGGACGAGCCCGCCAGCGCGCGCTTGGCGATGTCGCAGGCACTGGTGAAGTCCACTTCACGGGCAATCGGGCTGCCCTGGAAGGAGCAGCTGGCCACGTTGGTGCTCAGCGTGACCTTGGAGGTCTCCTGGGCCTTGGCGAGGTCGGGGTTGGCCGCGCCGGTCAGCGCCTTGAACAGCGGGAAGTAGGTCAGCGCGGCGAGCAGCAGGCCGGCCATGATGATGGGCTTGCGGCCGATCTTGTCCGACAGCGTGCCGAAGATGACGAAGAAGGGCGTGCCCAGGATCAGCGCGATGGCGATCCAGATGTTGGCGGTGGGCGCGTCGACCTTGAGCACCGACGTCAGGAAGAACAGCGCGTAGAACTGGCCCGAATACCAGACCACGCCCTGGCCGGCCACCAGGCCGAAGAGAGCCAGCAGCACGATCTTCAGGTTCTTCCACTGGCCGAAGGACTCGGACAGCGGTGCCTTGGAGGTCTTGCCCTCGGCCTTCATCTTCTGGAAGGCGGGCGATTCGTTCATCGACAGACGAATCCACACCGAGATACCCAGCAGCAGGATGGAGACGATGAAGGGAATGCGCCAGCCCCACTCGGCGAAGTCCTTCTCGCCCAGCGAGGTACGAACGCCCAGGATGACCATCAGCGACAGGAACAGGCCCAGCGTCGCCGTGGTCTGGATCCACGAGGTGTAGGCGCCGCGCTTGCCGTGCGGCGCGTGCTCGGCCACATAGGTGGCGGCACCGCCGTACTCACCGCCCAGAGCCAGGCCCTGCAGCAGACGCAGGCCGATCAGGATGACCGGGGCCGCGGCACCGATGGTCGCGTAGGTGGGCAGCACGCCGACGATGAAGGTCGACAGACCCATGATCAAGATCGTCACCAGGAAGGTGTACTTGCGGCCGATCATGTCGCCCAGGCGGCCGAACACCAGCGCGCCGAAGGGGCGCACGATGAAGCCCGCGGCAAAGGCCATGAGCGACGCGATGAACGCGGCGCCAGGCTCCAGGCCGGCGAAGAACTGCTTGGCGATGATGGCCGCCAGGGAACCGTAGAGGTAGAAGTCGTACCACTCGAACACCGTGCCCAGCGAAGAAGCGAAGATGACCTTCTTCTCTTCGCGGGTCATCGGCGCCGAGGCCGTTGAAGTCGCAGTTGCCATTGATATGTCTCCGTCGTGTTGCAGGCCGCCCCACAGGCTTCCCTCACCGTGACTATTCACACCGCCTCTGACCCCGTTCTGACGCCAGTCTGAATCGAGGCTGACAAACTCCGCAGGAACCCGCAGTTCGCATTTCTCAATGCGAGATCAGATGACCCTCGCGGGTAAATCCTGAGACGTTTTGAATCAGTGTTTCCGGGTGATGCCGGGTCTGGCCTGAGCCGCCGACTCCCAGACGCCGCTGCGAAACCAGGGGTCGCCCGCCAGCGCCGCGCGCAGCATGGGCAGCGCGTCCTGGCCCCAGAACAGGCGCCCCTCGAACTCGATGGTCGGCACGCCGAACACGCCCAGGGCCAGCGCGCTTTCAGTTTCGCTGCGCAGGCGTTGCTTGACGGCGTCGCCGGCCGGATCCTGCGCAGGCGCGAGACGCTCGGTCAACGCGGCCAGGCGAGCCGCGTCGCTGGCGTCGGCGCCGGCGCCGCGCCAGACATGGTGGAAGAGCTGCTCGACGACCCAACGGCCCGGCGTGTCGCCGGGCTGGCCTTCCGGCGCCGCGCAGGCCCAGGCCAGGCGCAGCAGCGGCAAGGGGTTGAAGGGGTGCTGGGCCGGCGGGTCCAGCACGACGCCCTGGGTGTGCGCCAGCCAGGCTACCTGGCGGAAGGTCCAGCGGCGCTTGGCCTCGATCTCGGCCGGACCCTTCTGCCCGAGGGCCTGAAGCAGGGCCGCGAACAGGATGGGCCGGTAGACGACCTCGACGCTGTGGCCGGCCAGCGCCTCGGGCAGGGCCTCGAAGCCCAGGGCCGCATAGGGCGAGATGGGGTCGAAATAGAAGGTCAGCTGCTTCATCGATCCTGTTCCTCGCTGTGCGGCCAGGGGCCGAGCCACAAACCATGGCGATGCATCTCGACGCGCCGCTCGGGCAACTGATCCAGGATGTGGCGTTGCAGGGTCTCGGGCGCCCCGCCCCAGCCGGCGATCTCGTTGATGCTGCGCGCACAGCCGCGGCACCAGCCGGTGGCAGCGTCCATCTGGCAGACGTTGACGCAGGGAGAAACGACCGCGGGCTTCATGCCTGAACGACGTCGATGACGGGAGCGCCGGTGATCCTCTCCAAATCGCCCGGCGTCAGCTTGAACACGCCGTTCGGATGTCCGGCCGCGGCCCAGATGATGTCGAAGCGGAACAGTTCGCGATCGATGAAGAGCTGGGGGTGGGCCGCGCCGTCGGTCGGTGCGAAGCCGGCGGGCGACACGCCGCCGATGGAGAAGCCGGTGCGGGCCTTGACGAAGTCGGCGTCGGCCCGGCCCAGCGGCCCGGTGTGGGGCTTGAGCTTGGCCTCGTCGACGCGCTTGTCGCCCGAGGTGATGACGAGGACGGCCCCATCTTCAGCCCCTTCGGCCTTGCGGCGGAAGACGACGCACTTGGCGATCTGGCCGAGCGTGACGCCGAGGGCGTCGGCCGCCTCCTGGGCGGTGCGGGCGGCAACGTCCAGCCACAGCGGCGCATGCGGGTGGGCAAGCGCCGTCAGCGCCGCGTTGACGCGCTGAAAGCCTTCGGGTCGGGTGTCGCGGGATTCGGTATCGGGCATGGCCGCAATTGTGTCGCGGCCCTGCCGCGTCAATCGCGGTCCTTGCCCTTGTCCTTGTGCTTGCCATGGCCCTTGCCATGGCCTTTGCCCTGGTCGTTGCCTTCGCCGCGCCGCTCGTAGCGATCCTGGTACCAGTCCTCGCGGACAAAGTAGACCGGCATGCCACAGGCGTTGTAGCGGGCGCAGTGCTTGGCCCAGTTCTTCTGGTGGCCGGGCGGGATGCGCATATAGACGGGCTCGACATGCACGGGCCGACGCTGCACCCAGACGGGCTCGGCCAGCACGACGGGCGGCGGTGCGACGTTGCCGATGTCGATGCGTCCGTAGAAGCCCGGCTGGCCGATCTGCACCGACACGCCGACGTCGGTGGCCCGTGCGGCGCCCGCGAGCAGCATCAGGGCCATCAGGGGGAGGATTTTCGTCATGGCGTCTCCTTCAGTCGGGCAGCGAGAAGTCAAAGTCGTAGAAGTGCTGGTGGCCTTCGACGCGGATGCGCATGCTGCCGGCCAGGCCGGCCAGGGCGCCGGTGCCGGAGTCGGGCACGACGCTGATGTCCAGCGTGGGCTGGCCGCGGCTCATGCGGCCCTGGTGGACCAGGGCGAAGCTGCCAGCGCGCCCCTGCAGGCTGCCCGTCACCGTCTCCAGCGCCACATAGGCCGCCGAGCCGGCCACGCTGCCATGGGTGGCCAGCATCTGGCCGGCACCCTTCGCCTCGAGGGCGCCGTGATACTGCTTGTCGAGCAGCATGCGGCCGATGGCCGGGCTTTCGGGCTGTGCGTCCTGGCCCTTCATGCCGACGCTGAATTCACCGCTGATCGCCGTCATCACCGTTCTCCTTGGAGCTGCGGCTCCGATTCGACCACGCGCAGCGGCTCGGCGGCCAGCGGCGTGAACAAGGGGTTGGCCACGCGCACCGGCACGACGTCGAGCCGGGCACCCAGCACCGTGTAGTCCTCGCTGCCCAGCATCGCGCTGCACCAGCCGACGAGGCCGGGGCCACGCCGCAGGCGGAACTCGAAGCCGATGTCCGGCATCGGGTCGCCCGGCCGGGGGTTGGCCCGGTAGGCCAGGCCGCGCACCTGGGGCGACGGCCCGTCGAGCAATTGGGTCAGCGCTTCGAGGAGGCAACCGTCGCCGAGGATGTCGAGGAAATAGCGGTCGGAGTCCAGGCCCGGCTCGAAGCCCGGGGCGGCCGGTTCGATGCGCGGCTCGCTCAGCTTGTGCGGGGCCGGCGTCGTCACCCCGCTGACGAGGTCGTGGCGGTCGCCATGGTCCAGATAGGACAGGCGGGCGCCACGCAGGTTGAAGGCTGGCAGCGTCGGGTCGTGGGTGGCTTCGCCGAGGTCGACCAGCACGGCGCCGCTGCCACCGATCACCTCGAGCGCGGAGCCCTTGATGACGACCGCGGCGTTCTCGTCCACGCCCAGGCCGAGACGGTAGCCGAGTGCCTGCAGGGCCGGCAGCATGCGGCCGATGCGGCCCCGCTTGAGGAAATGCTGGTCGATGAGGAGGTCGGGGGCGACGAAGCCGAAGCCGCGGTCGTACTCCTGGCCGGCCCGCCACTGGCCGCGCAGCACGGCGAGGTTGTCCATCGCGTCGCGGAACATCAGCCGGCTCATGACGGCCGCACCCGCGCTGGTGCCGGCAATGACACCACCGGCCGCGAAGACGGCACGGATGGCGCCGAGCATGGCCGTCGGCTGGCCACCGGGTTGCAGCACGTCGACGAGGTATTCCTGGGCGCCGCCCGAGAAGAACACCGCCCGCGACGCCGCAACGCGGGCGATCAGCGCCGGGTCGTTCAGCGTGGCGGCCAGGTCTATCCCGTCGAGATGAGGCGCGAGCGGGATGGCCTCGGCGCGGGCGCCGCAGCGGTTCAGCGCCGCGACGATCTGGGCCGCGATGCGCTCAGGTTCGTAGGCTGCCGTCGGGAAGACGGCGATGGGCGCGCCAGCGCCACCGGCCTCGTCGACGATGCGCTGCCAGACAGCGTCGCTGTCAGCTTTGAGTGCGCCGCCAATGACGATGACGGTGCCGGCGGGGGCGTGGGAGACCAAGGTAGATGAAAGAGCCCGGCGAAGGGGCCGGGCCGGCAGGAATCACAGGCCAGCCATCATGGCAGCGCGGCGGCGGCCGCAACAGCGGGTCAAGCCCGAGGAAGCGCAAGCAGCCGTGAGCAAACGCTGCAAGCCGTCACGGCCGGGCCGCCGAGGCGGCCGACGCAGCGGCAGGTGCTGGCGGAGGGGGCGGTGTCGCAGCCGCCTTGGGCGGCGTCCAGCCGCCATACAGCGGCATGGGCAGGCGCACCGGGCTGATGTCGAGGTAGAGGTTGGTGACGGTGAACTGCTCGCCGCCGAACTCCTCGGTGCTCCAGCCCAGCGAATCCGAGCCCTTGTAGAGGCGGAACAGGAAGCCCAGCTCGGCCAGCGGGTCGTTCTGGCGCGGCAGCACGTCGAAGGCCAGGCCCTTGACCTCCTTGCGCATGCTGTCGATCAGGCGGCTCATGGCACCGGAGATGGTCGAGTCGCCCAGCATGTCGAGGTGGAAGACGTCGTCGGTGTAATAGGGCTTGAAGTTGGGCGACTCGGCGTCGTGCAACTCGCCGCGCAGCTTGGGCGCCGAGGGCGTCGTCGAACGTGCGCGCAGGTGGTAGCGGTCGCCGTGCTCCAGGTAGGACAGGCGCGCGCCCTGCACATTGAAGGCGCCCAGCGTGGCATCCGTCTTGGCTTCGCTCAGGTCCACGACCAGGGCGCCACGGTCGCCGATGACCTCGATCTCGTCGCCACGAATGATGGCGGCGGTGTTCTCGTCCACGCCCAGGCCGATCTTGTAGCCCTTGGCCATCATCAGCGGGATCATGCGGCCGAAGCGCCCGCGCTTGAGGAAATGCTGGTCGACGAAGAGATGCGGGCCGACGAAGCCCAGGCCGCGGTCGACCTGCTTGCCATCGACGAAGCGGCCCTTGAGGATGTTGACGACGCTGGGCGCGTCGCGAAACATGACCGTGCTCATGATGGCCGCGCCGGCCGAGGTGCCGGCGACGACACCGCCCTTGCGGTAGACATCCCAGATGGCCTCCAGCATGGGCGTGCTCTGGCCGCCGGGCTGCAGCACGTCGACGATGCGCTCCTGCGTGCCACCGGTGAAGAAGATGCCCTTGGCGGCCTTGACCTTGGCGATCAGCGCCGGGTCGCGCACGACCTTGGTCAGGTCCACCCACAGGAATTTGGGCGCCACGGGCAGGGCCTCGGCGATGGCACCGCGGCGCTGCAGCAGGTCGACGACCTGCTTGGCACTGGCTTCGGGATCCTCGCTGGCGGTGCCGAAAACGACGAAGCGCGCGCCCTTGCCGCCGGCCAGTTGGACGATGCGCTGCCAGACTTCCTCGTTGTCGGCCTTCAGGGCGCCACCGATGGGCACCGCATAGCCGCGGATGGCGGGCTCGGTCTCGACGACGGCCGAGGCAGGCGCCGGGGCCGATGCGGGTGCGTGGACCGGGGCCGCCGCCTTGGCCGGTGCCGGTGCATTCGCACGCGGGCCCGAGGCCGGCGTGGCGGGTCGAAACAACCTGAAACCCTGGGGCGCACTCGCCGCCGGTGCTGCGGGGGTGGCCGCCTGCACGCTCATGGCCATCGCCATCGCTGCCATTCCGGCCCAGATCCTTGCCCTCATGCCCACTACCCTCCTTGGTCAGACCGCGCATGATGACAGAGCCCCGATGACCATTCGCCCCTAATTCAAACGACGAGGGGCGTGGCGCGGGCGAGACGAATCCACAGCTGGCTACCGGCGGCTAGCGCCACCGTGCCTAGACTCGCGCGAACCACGGAGGCCACCCCAATGAAAACGCCCTGCCCTTCCCGCATTGCCGCCGCAGCGGCGCTGCTCGCGCTGAGCTATGTCGCTCAGGCCCAGGCCCAGTCGACGCTGGAGCGTGTCGAGATCACCGGCACGGCCATCAAGCGCATCGAGGGCGAGACGGCGCTGCCGGTGCAGGTCATCACGCGCAACGAGATCGACAAGGCCGGCGTGACGACGGCCGCCGAGCTGATTGCCCGCATCAGCGCCAGCGCCAACAACCTGACCGACGGCGGCAGCATTGGCTACGGCGGCTTTCGCGACCAGATGGGCCTGAACGCCGCCAACCTGCGCGGCCTGGGCGTGTCGTCCACGCTGGTGCTGCTGAACGGCCGGCGCATGGCCAACTTCGCCTCGCCGGGCGACGCCGCCGGCGTGGACCTGAACAGCATCCCGGCTGCGGCCATCCAGCGTGTCGAGATCCTGCTGGACGGCGCCTCCTCGCTGTACGGCTCTGACGCCATCGGTGGCGTCATCAACTTCATCACGCGCAAGGATTTCAACGGCGCCGAGATCAGCGTGCTGGCCGGCAACACGACCGAGGGCGGTGCCAGCAAGCGTTCGGCGACGCTGGCCGGCGGCTTCGGCGACTACGGCCGCCAGGGCTTCAACGTGATGGCCGTGCTGGACGTGCAGAAGACCACCAGCCTGAATGCCTCGCAACGCAAATTCATCAAGGAGCTGGACATCCCCGGCCGGCTGCCGGACCTGCTGTCCAGCGCCAGTTATCCCGGCAACATCCTGCTGGACCAGAACCTGCCGGCCTCCGAGCAGCGCGACACCCTGATCGCGGAAGGCTACAAGGCCAATGGCAAGGACGTCATCAGCACCTACCGGGTCAACCCTCTGGCCGCCACTGGCTGCAATCCGGCCAACGGCAGCCTCTACCTGCCCGACGGCATCGGCGGCGTGGACGGCTGCACCTTCGACTACATGCGGGACATCGAGCTCTATCCCAAGGCGAAGAAGAGCAGTCTGTTCACCCGCGGCGTGTTCAACCTCGGCGGCGGCCACCAGCTCTTCGCCGAGGCTTCGCTGGCGCGCGCCCGCACCTTCTACACCGGCACGCCCAACCGCGTGGACGCCGAGATCGACATCTCGCGCATCCCGGCCCTCGCCTTCAGCTCGCTGAACGCGCTGCCGGCAGACGACGAGCGCCGCATCATGGTCGTGCGCACCCGCCTCACCGAGTCAGGCCTGCGCACCAGCGAGGTGGTGTCTTCGGCCGACCGCTTCGTGCTGGGCACCAACGGCTTGCTGGCCGGCTGGGACTACGAATGGGCACTGAACCACAGCCGCAGCAAGGTGTCCGACCGCGACTATCAGGGCTATCTGAACGAAGCGATGATCATGGACGGCTTCGCCGCCGGCACGCTGAATGCGTTCGGCCCGTCCAGCGCGGCGGGCCTGGCTCTCTACGAGAAGGCCCAGATCCGCGGCGAGGTTCGCCAGGCCACCGGCACGATGGACGCGCTGGACTTCAAGGCCTCCAAGGCGCTCACGCAGCTCGCCGGCGGCGACCTGGCCGTTGCCTTCGGTGGCGAACTGCGCCGCGAGAAGCAGAACTACCATCAGTCCGATGCACTGAAGCAGGACCTCATCCTGGGTGAATCCTCGCAAGGCCCGGACTCCGATTTCGGCAAATCGCGCAAGGTCAGCGCCGTGTTCGGCGAGATCAGTGCGCCCGTCACCAAGCAGCTCGAGCTGCAGGCGGCGCTGCGCTATGAGCACTACCAGGTGAGCGGCGGCGCGGCCAGCCCGAAGGTCGGCCTGAAATACGTGCCCATGCCGGAGCTGCTGCTGCGCGCCTCGGTCGGCAAGGGCTTCCGGGCACCGAGCATGTCCGACCTCTACCGCCCGCTCACGCAAGGAAATTCCGCCACGCTGGTCGACCCGGTCTGCCTGGCCGCCGACCCGGACAACACGCCCACCGACTGCTCCGACATCTGGACCACGCTGAACTACAGCAACGCCAAGCTCAAACCGGAGAAATCGCGCCAGTTCTCGCTCGGCGCCGTCTTCGAGCCGCGGCGGGGTGTCAGCGTCAATGTGGACTACTGGAACATCGAGAAGACCAACCTGATCAGCACGCTGGGCGTGGACGTGATCCTTGGCAACCTCGCCAAATACGGCGGCTTCGTGCATCGCGATGACGACAACGACATCGAGGCCATCGACCTGATCAAGGAGAACCGCGGCAAGCAGCGCATCTCCGGCCTGGACCTGGGTGTGTCGCTGACCAACCTGAAGACCGGCTTCGGCCAGTTCGGCCTGCGCCTGAACGGCACGCTGACGCTGAAGTCGCAGCAGCAGACCGGTGACGGCGACCCCTTCGTCAGCAACCTCGGCGTCTTCATCAACGACGGCGTCGTGCAGCGCTGGCGGCATACGCTGAGCCTGGACTGGGAGCACGGCCCCTTCTCGGCCACCGTGTCCAACAGCTACCTGCAGGGCTACGACGACCAGCACATCATCGGCAAGTCGGACATCAAGGTCGGCGCCTATTCGCTGTGGAACCTGTCAGGCGGCTGGGACGTGACCAAGTCGCTGACCCTGCGTGCGGGGGTGCAGAACGCCTTCGACAAGTCGCCGCCTTTCTCGCAGCAGGCCTACTTCTTCCTGTCCGGCTACGACCCGAGCTACACCGACCCGCGCGGCCGCTACGCCTACATCAGCGCGAAATACACCCTCAAGTGACCAACGCCCGCACCCACTCCGGCAGGGCAATCGCCTTGTCGGTCTGGGCGTCGAACCACAGCGTCGTCGCGCCGCCCTCGGCGTAGATGACGCCGGGCGCGTCGGCGCGCTCCAGCGTGATCCAGGTCTCGAAGCTGGTGCGGCCCGGGTCGCTGACGTAGTGCTTGGCCAGCACCTCACCCGGCACCTTCAACTGGCGATAGAAGTTGCAGAAGGCGTTGACGATGACCGGCCCCTGCCCGCCCGGGTTGGGCGGCGCACCGATGGCGGCGAGCCAGTCCACGCGTGCCATCTCCAGGTAGCGGAAGTAGAGCGTGTTGTTGATGTGGCCCATCGCGTCCATGTCGCCCCAGCGCATCTGGATGCGCAACTCGAAGGTCAGCTTCTTGTCGGCCGGGACGACGTATCTCATGGGGTGATGCCCAGTTCGGCCGCAATGCGGTTGACGAGTTGGCGCAGCGAGGCGACTTCCGCGCGCAGCAGGGCCACTTCCTCATCACGGGGCATGGCCACCGCGGCGGCCTGCTCGATGGACGCCACCGGCCCGCACAGCAGCTGCGCCCAGCGCGCCTCGCGGGCGCCGGGGGCCTTGGGCAGCTTGATGGCCATGGGCGGCTCGCGCTCGGCCAGTTCTTCCAGAAAGCCCTCGACCGACGACACGTCGGCAAAGCGGTGCAGGCGCTCGGTGTTCTGGCGCAGCTCGGCCGCCGTCTGCGGGCCACGCAGCATCAGCTGGGTCAGCAGGGCCATCGCGGCGCCGGGCACACCCACGCCGCGCGCGAAGTTGTGCTCATAGCGCACCACGCGGCTGCCGCTGACCGTGTTGACGAGGCTCAGCGCCTTCAGCTCCTCCACCGTCGCCAGCACTTCGGCTTCGCTGACGTCCATGACCGGATCGCGCGCCGTCTTCTGGTTGCAGCCCGACGTGAGGGCATTGGCCGACAGCGGGTAGCTGTCGGGCACGGTGCTTTCCTTTTCGACGAGGACGGCGAGGACGCGGGCTTCCAGCGGGGTCAGGTCTCGCTTCAACATCAGACTCCGAAACCGTCGTCGGCCTGGATCACCGCGCCATTGATGAAGTGGCTCTCGTTGGCGCACAGCATCAGCAGGGCCGTGTCGAGGTCCCTGGGCTGGCCCACGCGCTTCCTCGGCAGCAGCTCGACGAGCTTCTTGCCCTGCTCGGTGCCCCAGTGGTGGTGGTTGATCTCGGTGTCGATATAGCCCGGGCAGATGGCATTGACGTTGATGCCGTACTTGCCCCACTCCAGCGCCATCGCCCGCGTCATGTGGATGACGGCGGCCTTGCTCATCGCATAGACGCCGATCTGGCCCAGCACGCGCAGGCCGGCCATGGACGCGACGTTGACGATGCGCCCGCCGATGAAGGTGCCGGGCGCCGAGCCGCGGGCACGGGCCAGCATGCGCTTGCCCACCTCCTGCGCGACGAAGAAGGCGCCGCGCGTGTTGGTGTGCATCACATAGTCGTAGTCGTTCTCGGTGACGTCGGTGAGGCGCTGCGTCGTGCTGACGCCGGAGTTGTTGATGAGGATGTCCAGCGTGCCGACCTCGGTCTCGGCGTGGGCCACCGCGGACTTGATGCTGTCCACGTCGGTCACGTCCAGCTGCACGACATGGGCGTCGCCGCCGTTGCCCTCGATCTCGGCGCGCAGGTCCTTCAGCCGCTCGACGCGCCGGCCGGCCAACACGACGCAGGCGCCGGCCTGGGACAGGGTCTTGGCGAACTGCGCGCCCAGGCCGCTGGATGCACCGGTGATCAGGGCCACGCGGCCTTCGAGGTTGATGGCGTAACTCATGAGACTGCTTTCYGAGTGGGTTGCGTCCATCCTACCGGGCCAGGAGGCTGTCAGGCTTGGGGACGGGTGCGCGCCGCAGCGAGTTGCGATGCGAGACCAGGCGCGGGAGAGGCGTGTGGCGGGCCACACAACGAGCCCGCAACGCCGGATCGCCTCGCAAATCGCTCCGGCCCTTCGGGTTGGGCCTGCAAGGGGCCGCTTCAGCGTTGCAAATGCTCGCCGTAGCACCGCTACGCCTGCGCTTTGCGCCTTGTCTCGGCCCCTTGCAGGCCCAACGCGCACCCGTCCCCAAGCCTGACAGCCTCCTAGACCGCGCAACCTAAAAAAGCACGATCGTTCGATTCGCAATCCAGCCTCTCTAGAATCGCGCGCAATTCAAAGCTGACGGAGACCTGCATGACATCCGAAGAAATCCTCGCCCAGTTCGGCCCCCGCGAGTCCATGGAATACGACGTGGTCATCGTCGGCGGCGGCCCGGCGGGCCTGGCCACGGCCATCCGCCTGAAGCAGATCAAGCCCGACGCCAACATCGTCGTGCTGGAGAAGGGCTCGGAGCCCGGCGCCCACATCCTGTCCGGCGCGGTGATGGACCCGCGTGCCATCACCGAGCTGTTCCCGAACTGGAAGGAACTCGGCGCACCGCTGAACCAGGCCGTGACCGGCGACGATGTGCTGATGCTGTCCGAGACCGGCAGCACCCGCACGCCCGACTTCCTCGTGCCGCGCAACTTCCACAACGACGGCTGCTACGTCATCAGCCTGTCCGACGTCGTCAAGTGGATGGCTGGCCAGGCCGAAGCCCTCGGCATCGAGATCTTCCCCGGCTTTGCCGCCGCCGAGGTGCTCTACGACGACCAGGGCCGCGTCAAGGGCGTGGCCACCGGCAATATGGGCCTGGGCAAGGACGGCGAGCCCACCGACCACTTCCAGCTCGGCATGGAGCTGCTCGGCAAATACACCGTCTTTGCCGAAGGCGCGCGTGGCCACCTCGGCAAGCAGTTGCTCGCCAAGTACAAGCTGACCGACGGCAAGGACACCCAGACCTATGCCATCGGCATCAAGGAGCTGTGGGAGATCCCGGCGGACAAGGCCCAGCCCGGCAAGGTGGTGCACACGGCCGGCTGGCCGATGGAGGGCGACACCTTCGGCGGCGGCTTCCTGTATCACCTGGCGGACAACAAGGTCACGCTCGGCTTCGTCATCGGCCTGGACTACGACAACCCCTATCTGAGCCCCTTCGAGGAGATGCAGCGCTGGAAGGCCCACCCGGCCATCCGCGCCCACATCGAAGGCGGCAAGCGCATCGGCTACGGCGCCCGCGCCATCAACAACGGCACGCCGCAAGCCCTGCCCAAGACGGTCTTCCCGGGCGGCTGCCTGATCGGCTGCGACGCCGGCTACCTGAACGCGGCCCGCATCAAGGGCAGCCACGCGGCCATCAAGAGCGGCATGCTCGCCGCCGAAGCCCTGGCGCCGGCCCTGGACGCCGGCCGCGCCCAGGACGATCTGAGCGCCTACCCCGAGGCCTTCGAGAAGAGCTGGCTGAACGAGGAACTGCAGCAGAGCCGCAACTTCAAGCTCTGGTTCAAGAAGGGCCAGCTGACCGGCAAGCTGATGACCGGCATCGAGCAGTGGCTGCTGCCCAAGCTGGGCGTCAAGAACCCGCCCTGGACGCTGCACAACCACAAGGCCGACAACGCGTCCCTGCGCCCAGCCGCCGAGTGCAAGCCCATCGCCTATCCGAAGCCGGACGGCAAGCTGACCTTCGACCGCCTGTCGTCGGTGTTCATCTCCAACACCAACCACGAAGAGAACCAGCCGGCCCATCTGACGCTGAAGAGCGACGCGGTGCCGGTGCAGGTCAACCTCGCCAAGTACGCCGGGCCTGAGGCCCGCTACTGCCCGGCCGGTGTCTACGAGTTCGTGCCCAACGAGGCCGGCGGCGGCGAGCGCCTGCAGATCAACGCGCAGAACTGCGTGCACTGCAAGACCTGCGACATCAAGGACCCGACGCAGAACATCGTCTGGGTCACGCCGGAGGGCGGCGGCGGGCCGAACTACGCGGGCATGTAAGCCCGCTTGCGTTGAACGCACCCTGGCCGATAGACTGTTTTTTCATACAGCCATCAGCCAGGAGTCGGCGTGAGTGCAGCAAAGATCAGGGTCGGTATCGGCGGCTGGAACTTCGAGCCATGGCGCGACAACTTCTACCCCAAGAGCTGGCCGCAGGCGCGTGAGCTGGAATATGCCAGCCAGCATCTGACGGCCATCGAGATCAACAGCACCTACTACGGTGCACAGAAGCCAGCCACCTTCGCCAAGTGGCGGGACACCGCGCCCGACGGCTTCGTGTTCTCGCTCAAGGCCATCCGCTTTGCGACGCAGCGCCGCGTGCTGGCCGATGGCGCCGACTCCATCAAGCGCTTCATCGACAGCGGCATTGCGGAACTCGGCGACAAGCTCGGGCCCATCGTCTGGCAGCTGGCGCCGACGCATAAATTCGACGCCGGCGACCTGCGCGCCTTCCTGGAGCTGCTGCCCGCCGAGGTGGACGGCCTGAAGCTGCGCCATGCGCTGGACGTGCGCCACGCCAGCTTCCAGTGCCCCGAGTACCTCGCGCTTGCGCGCCAGTACAAGGCCGCCACGGTGTTCACGGAGTCCGACGACTACCCGCCCATCGCCGAGCCCACCGGCGACTTCGTCTACACGCGCATCATGCGCACGCACAGCGACGAGCCACTGGGCTGCAAGCCCGAGGTCTTCCCACAGCTGGCGGCGTCCGCCCAAGCCTGGGCCGAAGGCGGTGAGCCGGACGGCGTGCCACGCATCGAAGCCCCCGGCGCGGGTGCGCCGCGCGACGTCTTCGTGTATTTCATCAGCGGCGCCAAGGAGCGCGCGCCGCATGCTGCCATGGCCCTGCGTCGCGCACTCGGCGAAGACGTGCCCGCCTAGGCTTGCCGCCGTGCCATGCGCTTGACCGCGGCGCCTGCGCGCCACGGTGCGGCTTCTATCATTGCCACCATGCAATCTGAGGCCGCGCTGCGCACATTGAGACCCCTGAACACCGCGGCCGACGAAGAGGTCGCCGTGGAGGTGCCGATCGCGCTGACGGTCAACGACATCTCGCAGGCCGTGATGCTGGCCACGCCGGCCGATCTGGAGGACTTCGCGCTGGGTTTCGGTCTGGCCGAAGGCTGGTTCACGTCGCGGCGCGAACTGCTCGACATCGAGGTCGAGACCCGCCCGGAAGGCATGCAACTCTCGCTGACCGTCACGGCTGCCTGCGAGCAGCGCCTGAAGGCGCGCCGCCGCACGCTGGCCGGCCGCACCGGTTGCGGGCTGTGCGGCGTCGAGAGCCTCACGCAGCTCGCCGCGGTGCAGCCCTCGCCGGTCCAGGCCCCCGCGCTGGCCGCCGACGCACTGGACCGGGCGCTGGCCGCCCTGCCCGCGGCCCAGGTGCTGAATGCGCGCTGTGGCGGCCTGCACTCCGCGGCCTGGTGCCGGCCCGACGGCGCCCTCGTGCTGGCGCGTGAGGACATCGGCCGCCACAACGCGCTGGACAAGCTGATTGGCGCCCTCTCCCGCCGCGACGTCGATCGGCACGACGGCTTCGTGCTGATGTCCAGCCGGGCCAGCTACGAACTGGTCCACAAGACGGCGATGGCCGGCATCGGCCTGCTGGCCTGCGTGTCGGCGCCCAGCAGCCTGGCGGTAGCGACGGCGCGCGGCCTGGACCTGCAGCTCTGGGCTTTCGTGCGCGAGGGTCGCGCGACGCGCTACGCCTGACGAGGGCCTAGCGGGCCGCCGCGGCGGCCCGCGTTTCGTCCTCGCCCTCACCGGCCAGGAAGCAGCGCATGACGACCYGGTCGCGCCCGCCGCGCTTGGCCTCGTACAAGGCCTCGTCGGCCGCGGCGTACATGACCTCGGGCGTCAGGCTGGAACTCGGTGCGGCCCACCAGGCCAGGCCGAAGCTGGCCGTCACCACCCGCTGCGGACTGCCTTCGTGCGGCAGGGCCAGCGCGTGCAGGGCGACATTGAGCTGACTGACGAAATGCAGGGCCGTCTCGGCCGAAGTGGCCGAGAAGATGACGCCGAACTCCTCGCCGCCCAGACGGAACAGCGCATCGGTCGAGCGCTTGATCGAGTCCTTGAGCGTCTGTGCCAGCGCCTTCAGGACGGCGTCGCCCGCCTGGTGGCCGTAGCGGTCGTTGTAGGCCTTGAAGTGGTCCACGTCCAGCATGCACAGGGCCACGGCCTGGCCGCGCTGTGCACCGGCCAGGGCGGCCAGGCAGACATCATTGAAATGACGCCGGTTGAAGGCGCCGGTCAGCGCGTCGACGATGGCCAGATCGCGCAACTGGCGGTTGGCGGCCTCCAGCGCACGGGCGTCGTCTTGCAGACGCTGCTCATCGCCCTTGCGGCGCGAGATGTCCATGTGCGTGCCGGCCAGCCGCAGCGGACGGCCCTCCGCGTCGCGCTCGAAGACGCTGCCATTGCTCTGCACCCAGATCCAGTGGCCATCGGCATGGCGCATGCGGAACTCGGCCGTGTAGCGCTCGTCCGCACCGCTGAAATGACGCTTCATGGCCAGGCTGGCCTCGATGAGGTCGCCCGGGTGGCAGAGCCGCTCCCAGGTCGTGCCCGTCACCGGCTCGAGCTCGGCGCGGCTGCGGCCCAGCATCTGGGCCCAGCGCTCGTTGATGTCCAGCTGGCCGCTGTCGATATGCCAGTCCCAGGTGCCGGCGGCAGTGCCGTCCAGCACATTGGCCATGCGCTGGCGGTCCTCAGCCAGGATGGCTTCCGTCCTCTCCAGGCGACGCCTGACGACGAGGCTGCGCGCCACCGCGAGCGCGACGAGCAGGCTCGCCAGGCCGCCGGCGGCCAGTGCCAGCAGCGGTGTCCGGTCGGTTTCGGCGGCCAGCGCGCCGGCCCTGGGCCTGAGCACCAGCTGCCAGGGGCGCCCGCCCACGTCGACGCTGAGCGCCGTGTCGCGCTCATCGGACTGGAAAGGCTCGCTGCCGGCCGATGAATAGATGAGGCGGTGCTTTTCCTCCTGGTCGAAGACGAAGACGTCCAGGCCATTGGCATCGGCCCGCAGCGCCGCCTCGGCCATCAGCGCCGGCAGCTCGATGACGCCGGCGAGGAAGCCGGCCAGCTCGCGGCGCCGCTCCTCGACACCGGCCGGCCGCGCCGTGCGGTAGACCGGTGCGGACACCGCGAAGCCGCTGATGGCCGTGGCCTGCTGGCCGCGCCGGATCAGCGGGAAGGTCTCGGAGGCGATGGGCACGCCCGCATCGCGCGCGAGCAGCTTGGAGCGCATGCGGCGCGGGTCGAAGGCCATGTCCACGCCGACGGCTGCGCCGTTCTCGGGCCAGGAATAGCGCACCGGCACATGCACCTCGCGCTCGCGCGCAGGGACGAAGCCTTCGCCCTGGTAGTCCGGCGCCGGCTCGACGACGCGGTAGCCCGGCTGCTCCAGGTTGGCCTGCGCCTCGAATTCGGCCAGCCTCGCATGAGGCACGACGGGCTGCCACTCCAGCAAGCTCAAGGCCGACGAGTCGGTCACCAGGCCGGTGCCATAGCGCGCGAACTGCGCACGCGTCAGCTCGGAATGCGCCGACATCATCTGGCTGGCCGCCTGCAGCGTCTCCACCACCCTCACCAGTTGCAGGTCGAAGGCAGCGACCACGCTCTGGCCCATCGCATTCAGCAGCTCGCGCTGCTGGCCCGCGGCCTTCAAGGCCAGCGACCGGTAGGCGCCCACGCTGCCGGCCAGGCCCACCACCAGGATGAGAGCGACCAGCGTCGCGTCCACGATCCAGGGCCAGAGACGGCGGCGCGGCGGCGTGCTCATGGCCGGGCCTCCAGCGTCGTCACGAGGCGCTCGTAGAACTGCCCCTGCTGGCGCAGGTAGAGCGCCGGGTCCTTGATCGCGTGGATGCGGGCCGACGCGCCCAGCGCCTCGGTGCCGGCCTGCCATTCGGCATCGGCGGCCACCTTGTCGAGCAATGCACGCCAGCGTTCAACCGCCTCAGGCGGCATGCCTGCCGGCCCGAGCAGGGCCGACCAGCCCTGCAGCTGCTGCATGTCCCGCAGGCCGAGCTCGGCCGCGTTCTGCAGCCGCGGCAGCGCCCGCAGGCGCCCCTGGGCCGTCGTCATCAGGCCGCGCAGGGCACCCGATTGCACCGCGGGCACGATGGTGCGTGCGTTGTTGCAGCTGAAATCCACCTCGCCGTTGATCAGGGCCTGCGTGGCCAGCGAGCCCTGGCCGAAATGCAGGGGCTTGGCGGCGTCGTCGGGCAGCCCGTTCAGCGCCAGCAGATAGCGCACGGCCAGGTTCTGCAGCGTGCCGGCGCCGGCCGTGCTGTAGCGCAGCTTGCCAGGCGTCGCGGCGATGGCCGCCGGCAGCTCCCGCATGGACAGGATGGGCATGCCGCTGCGAACGGCGCAGATGAGCGGCGCCTGGTCGAGCACGGCCAGCACGGTGAAGTCGCCCACGGGCGCGGCCGTGCGCGGCGACAGCGCCGGCAGGATGGCGACGCTGCCCGTGCGACCCAGCAACAGGGTTTGGCCATCGGGCGCGGCCTGCTTGACCGCCCGCCCGGCCGCGGCGCCCGATTCGGCCGTCAGGTGGACGATCTCGAAGCGCTGGCCGCCGACACGTGTCGCGCTCTGCACGAAATTGCGCGCGGAACCGTCGGCCTCGCCGCCGGCCATGAAGGGCACGAACAGGCGCACGCTGGGCGCTGCCGCCGGCAATTGGGCTGGCGGCTGCGCGGCGCACACGCCCGCAGCGGCCAGCAGACCGCCAGTCAACACCAGCAGAATGACGAGGCTCTGTCCCATCCGATTTATTGTCATGCTCGCTATGCAGCGATCATAAATAAGCGGATTGGCGCCTGATTTGGCAAATTTGGACGCGAAACGATCAATTCGTGACGAATCGCCCGGAAGCACGCCGTTTGAACGCCGGAAAAGAAAAAGCCCGTCACGAGGACGGGCTTTGGTGTGTTCTGGAGGAGACGGAGGGATTCGAACCCTCGATTCGCGTTTTAGCGCAAATACTCCCTTAGCAGGGGAGCACCTTCGGCCACTCGGTCACGTCTCCAGCACAGCCCCGCATTCTATACCAGCGCGGAAGGCTCCCAGAGAAATCGGTCAGCCAATTTATGTCGCAGCTTCAGCGGGCCGAGCGCCGGGCCGCTCCCTAGCCGGCCCGCCTTGGGCGATGTGCTTGCCGGTCAATCCGGCAAGCATCGCCGTCCCCCCGGGGGACCGGCCAAGGTACTCCTTGGACGAGGGGCCTACTTCAGGCGGCGGCTTCCTGATCGAGATCGAAAGCCTTGTGCAGCGCGCGCACCGCCAGCTCCATGTACTTCTCGTCGATGACGACGCTGGTCTTGATCTCGCTGGTGGAGATCATCTGGATGTTGATGCCCTCTTCGCTCAGTGCACGGAACATCTTGCTGGCCACGCCGACATGCGAGCGCATGCCGATGCCGACGATGGAGACCTTGCAGATCTTGGGGTCGCCGACGACCTTGCTGGCATTGGTGGCCGGGCCGACGGTGTTCTGCAGCAACTCCATCGTGCGCGCGTAGTCGTTGCGGTGCACGGTGAAGGAGAAGTCGGTCTTGCCGTCGTGGGAGACGTTCTGGATGATGACGTCGATGTCGATGTTGGCCTCGGCCACCGGGCCCAGGATCTGGAAGGCGATGCCGGGCTTGTCGGGCACGCCGAGCAGCGTCACCTTGGCCTCGTCACGGTTGAAGGCAATGCCCGAAACGACGGCTTGTTCCATGTTCTCGTCCTCTTGTTCGAAAGTGATCAGCGTGCCGGAGGCGGCCTCTTCAGTGATGTCGATATCCCAGGGCGTGAAGCTGGACAGCACGCGCAGCGGCACGCGGTACTTGCCGGCGAACTCCACGGAGCGGATCTGCAGGATCTTGGAGCCGAGCGACGCCATCTCCAGCATTTCCTCGAAGGTGATGGTGCTCAGGCGCCGTGCCTCGGGCACCACGCGCGGGTCGGTCGTGTAGACGCCGTCCACATCGGTATAGATCAGGCACTCGGCCGCCTTCATCGCCGCGGCGATGGCCACGGCCGAAGTGTCGGAGCCGCCGCGGCCCAGCGTCGTGATGTGGCCCTCGGGGTCGATGCCCTGGAAGCCCGTGATGACCACCACCTTGCCAGCGGCCAGGTCGGCGCGCACGCGGACATCGTCGATGCTCTCGATCCGGGCCTTGGTGAAGGACGAATCGGTGGCCACCGGCACCTGCCAGCCGGCATAACTGACCGCCTCCAGGCCTTCGGCCTGCAACGCGATCGCCAACAGCCCGACAGAGACCTGCTCGCCGGTGGCGGCGATGGCATCCATCTCGCGCATCACGGCCGCGGTCTGGCTGGCGGGCGCCAGTTCCTTGGCCAGGCCGAGCAGGCGGTTGGTTTCGCCGCTCATGGCCGAGGGCACCACCACCATCTGGTGGCCGGCGCGCACCCATTTGGCGACGCGCTTGGCCACGTTGCGGATGCGATCGGTGGACCCCATCGAGGTGCCGCCGTACTTGTGGACGATCAGAGCCATGTGTTTGAGCGAAGGCTGAAGATGGAGCCGCCGGGACGGCATGCTCGCAAACCCCTGATTTTATGCGGCAGTCCCGCCCTCGCCTTCGCTCTGCGGCAAGGCTGAATCCTCCAGCCAGCGCAAAGACAGCTGCGGCTCATCTTGATTGACGAAGGCACGGGCGTCCATGCCCAGCCCGGCCGCGGCCACGAGGCGCTGCTGGGCATCGAAAAGCAGGGGGCCGCCGCGCCGCCACGGCGGCAGTCCGGCCTCCTGGCAGGCCTTCTTCAAGCTGCGCGGCAGGGAGGCGGGGGCGCGCTGGAATTGCTCGCCGCCGTCGCGGCCGCGCTGGGTCAGCCGCGCAAGCCGTTCAGGCGCGATGCCGGGTGAGGCCGGCTCGACGAGCCAGGCTCCCTGCCAGCCGGCCTGTGGGTGCAGGCCGGGGCGGCTCAGGTCGATGGCCGACGGCGGCGCCGACGACACCGATGCCGCGGCCCAGTACAGGCCATCGCGGTAGGCATGCAGGGCGCCACCGGGCGCGGGCCATGACAGCGTCGCCTCCGGGCGCCATTCGGCCAGCAAGCGCCCGACGAGGCTGGCCGGCGCCGCGGTGAATTGCGACAGCCAGGCCCGCAGCGCATTGCTGGCGCGGGCGGGCGAAAGACGCGACAAGGCCGGCAGATCCAGCCGCTCGACGCTCGCAATACCAGCGAGGTCGGACGCCGCGACCTCGGCCGCCAATTCGCTCGCCTGCTGGGCCCATCGCGCCGACAGAGCCAACGCAGCCTCGGCCGCCGGGAAGGCCGGCCACAGCGTCTGGCGCAGCCGGTTGYGGGCGTAGCGCGGGTCGGCGTTGCTCGGATCCTCTATCCAGCTCAGCCCCTGCTGCTCGGCATAGGCGCGGATCGCGGCGCGGGGCTGGTCCAGCCAGGGACGCGCCCAGCAGAGGCCGTCGCGCCATTGCGCCTTCGGCATGCCCGCCAGGCCCGCCGGGCCGGCACCCCGCAAGGCCTGCAGCAGAAAGGTTTCCGCCTGGTCCTGGCGGTGGTGGGCCAGCAGCAGCAGATCGGCGCCGGCCTCGACGGCCATCTCGTGCAGCGCGCGGTGCCGGCCCTCACGGGCCCAGGCTTCGACGCTGTCACCGCGGGCGGGCGCGCCGCTCAGTCGCGTGCAGGAGAAGCCGGCCCCGAAGCCAGCAGCGACGCGCTCGCAATGCGCGGCCCATTCATCGGCCTGCGGCTGCAGGCCATGGTGGACGTGAAAGGCAACGACCCTGGTGCCGGCCGCCGCTAGAACGGTGGCATGCAACAGGGCCGTGGAGTCGAGGCCGCCGCTGAAAGCGACCGCTACGCAATCACCGGTTCTTGGTGTCGCCGAATCGGCCATAGGCCTGCAGGCGCTCGTAGCGGCGGTCCAGCAGCTCGCGGGTCTTGAGGTCGCTGACCTGGCGCAGCGAGTCGCTCAGCGCGCGCTTCAGGTTGGACGCCATCTGCTTGGCGTCGCGGTGGGCGCCGCCGATCGGCTCGCTGACGATCTTGTCGATCAACCCCAGCGCCTTCAGGCGATGGGCCGTGATGCCCAGGGCCTCGGCCGCGTCCGACGCGCGCTCGCTGCTCTTCCACAGGATGGAGGCACAGCCTTCGGGCGAGATGACGGAATAGGCCGCGAATTGCAGCATCAGCACCTGGTCGGCCACGCCGATGGCCAGCGCCCCGCCGGAGCCGCCTTCGCCGATGACGGTGGCGATGATGGGCACTTCGAGCTGCGCCATCTCGAGGATGTTGCGGCCGATGGCCTCGCTCTGGCTGCGCTCCTCGGCACCGATGCCGGGGTAGGCACCCATGGTGTCGATGAAGGTGAAGACGGGCAGGCCGAACTTCTCGGCCAGCTTCAGCAGGCGCAGGGCCTTGCGATAGCCCTCGGGGCGCGGCATGCCGAAGTTGCGCAGCGTGCGCTCCTTGGCGTCGCCGCCGCGCTGATGGCCGATGACCATGCAGGCCTGGCCGTTGAAGCGCGCGATGCCGCCGACGATGGCGGCATCGTCCGCGAAGTGGCGGTCGCCGTGCAGTTCCTGGAACTCGGTGAAGACTTCCGCGCAGTAGTCCAGCGTCTGCGGGCGCTGCGGGTGGCGGGCAATCTGGTAGACCTGCCAGGGCGCGACGTTGGAGTAGACGTCCTTGGTCAGCTGCTGGCTCTTCTTCGAGAGGCGGTCGATCTCTTCGGAGATGTCGACGGCCGACTCGCTCTGCACATAGCGCAGCTCTTCGATCTTGGTCTCGAGCTCGGCAATGGGCTGCTCGAACTCTAGAAAGTGCTTTTTGCTCATCAGTCGTCCTGATATCAGATGCCCACCGCTTCCCGCCGCGCGGAGCCGGCGGGAGGGCGGGCTAGTAATCCACCGGTAGGGGATCCAGGCTGCGCCAAATGTACCAAACCGCTACCGAACGGTAGGGGGCCCAGGCGTCGCCGACTTCGCGCGCCTCGGCGCGGGACACGGGTTCGCCCGAGAAGTAGTTCAAGCCGATGCCCTTCAACAGGCCAACATCATCCAGTGGCATCACGTTGGGGCGCATCAGGTGAAAAATCAAGAACATCTCGGCCGTCCAGYGGCCGATGCCGCGGATGGCGACCAATTCCTCGATGATGGCTTCGTCGTCCATCTGCGCCCATTGGCGCACATGTACCTGGCCGGAATTGAAATGTTCGGCCAAGTCGCGCAGGTATTCGACCTTGCGGGCCGACAAGCCGGCGGCGCGCTGCTCCTCCACACCCAGGGCCAACACGGCAGCGGGCTGGAATTTGGCCATCAGCGCCACCCAGCGGGTCCAGACCGACTGCGCCGCCTTGACCGAGATCTGCTGGCCGACGATGGAGCGGGCCAGCGTGGCGAAGGCGTCGCCACGGCTTTGCAGGCGGGCCTCGCCGAACTGCGGGATGAGCTTCTTCATGACCCGGTCGCGCTTGACCAGGTGCTTGCAGGCCTCGTCCCAGTAGGCCGGGATCACTTCGGGCGGCATCAGCTCTTCACCCAGGTCGTGCCGTCGGCACCGTCCTTCAGCATGATGCCCTTGGCCGCCAGCTCGGCGCGGATGGCATCGGCGCCGGCAAAATCCTTGGCGGCCTTGGCCGCGGCACGCGCGGCGATACGCTCCTCGATCCAGGCACCGTCCTCAGCGCCGGAGCCGCCCTGCAGATAGGCGCGCGGCTCCTGCTGCAGGATCCCCAGCACGCCCGCCAGCGCCTTCAGCAGCCCGGCCCGCTGGGGCGAGCGGTCGCGGTTGACCTCGTTGACGAGGTCGAACAGCACGGCGATGGCGCCGGGGGTGCCGAAGTCCTCGTCCATCGCCGTCTTGAAGGCGGCGGCGCTGGGCTCGGCCCAGTCGATGGCGACATCGGCCGGCGGCACGGCGTCCAGGGCCGTGTACAGCCGTGTCAACGCGTTGCGCGCGTCTTCGAGATGCGCGTCGCTGAAGTTGAACGGCCGGCGGTAGTGGGTGCGCAGCATGAAGAAGCGCAGCGTCTCGCCGTCGAACTTCTGCAGCACGTCGCGGATGGTGAAGAAGTTGCCCAGGCTCTTGGACATCTTCTCGCCGTCGACATTCAGGAAGCCGTTGTGCAGCCAGTACTTCGCGAAGTCGTAGCCGGCACCCTCGCTCTGGGCGATCTCGTTCTCGTGGTGCGGGAACTGCAGGTCCGTGCCGCCGCCATGGATGTCGAAGCTTTCGCCGAGCAGCGCGCAGCTCATGGCCGAGCACTCGATATGCCAGCCCGGGCGGCCTTCGCCGAACGGCGCGGCCCACTTGGCGTCGGCCGGCTCCTCGGCCTTGGCGGCCTTCCAGAGCACGAAGTCCAGCGGGTCGAGCTTGCCGTCGTCCACGGCCACGCGCTCACCGGCGCGCAAGTCATCCAGTTCCTTGCCACTCAGCTTGCCGTAGCCGTCGAATTTGCGCACGGCGTAGTTCACGTCGCCGCCTTCGGCGCGATAGGCCAGGCCACGCTGCTCGAGGCGCTCGATCAGCGACAGCATCTGCGGCACGTACTCGGTCGCGCGCGGCTCGTGGTCGGGTCGCAGCAGGCCGACGGCGGCGAAATCCTCATGCATCGCGGCGCTCATCTCTTCGGTGAGCTGGCGGATCGTGATGCCGCGCTCGACGGCGCGCTTGATGATCTTGTCGTCGATGTCGGTGATGTTGCGCACATAGGTGACGCCATACCCGCTGGCGCGCAGCCAGCGATAGATGACGTCGAACGCCATGTTCATGCGCAGATGGCCCATGTGGCAGAGGTCGTAGACGGTGATGCCGCAGACGTACATGCGCACTTGGCCAGGCACGAGCGGTTGGAAGTCTTCGAGATCTCGGCTGAGGGAGTTGTGAACGCGCAGGGACATGAAAAACGAGGGCAGCAGCCACCAACAAGAAGCCCCGCACCGGGTCCGCCCAGGCGGGGCTCATAGAATGAATTCAGTATAGCGGCCGACCTTTGTTGTCGTCCTTCCTGCCGCCCCCCGCGTCTACCCTCATGCGCCTGCCACTCCACATCCTTCTGATGCCCGTCGTGCTGGTCCTGGCGCTGGCCGCGGTGCCGGCCCGGGCCGACGATCTCGCCAGCGCCCAGCGCCTGTGGCTGGCCGGCCAGAAAGGCCAGGCCGTCGAACAGCTCGAACAGGCCCTGACCCGCCAGCCCGACGACCTGCAACTGCGCTTCGCCCTGGGCGTCATGCGCATGGAGCTCGGCCAGCGCCCCCAGGCGATGCTCATCTTCACCCGCCTCACGCAGGACTTCCCCGATCTGGCCGACCCCTACAACAATCTCGCCGTGCTGCATGCCGCCGCCGGCGAACTTGACGAAGCCAAGAGCGCGCTGGAGCAGGCACTGCGCCTGCATCCCGAGCATGCCCAGGCCCAGGAAAACATGGGCGACGTGCTGGTGCGCCTGGCCCTGCGCGCCTACCAGCGAGCCCAGAAGGCCGCGCTGATGCCCAGCGACACGCTGGCCGGCAAGATCAACCGCACGCTGGCCCTGACCCGCGAGCTGCGCACCCGCTAACCCCCCGCCTCCCATGACCAAGCTCCTTCCCCTTTTCCTCGCCGGCCTGCTGGCCACGCTCGGCGCCCAAGCCCAGACCGTCAGGCTGCAGACGACCGAGGGCGACATCCGCATCGAGCTGAACGCCGAGAAGGCGCCCAAGTCCGTCGCCAACTTCGTGCAGTATGTGAAGGCCGGCCACTACAACGGCATCGTCTTCCACCGCGTCATCGAGAACTTCATGATCCAGACCGGCGGCTATGACGCCAAGCTGGCCCAGCGCCCGCAGCAGATGCTGCAACCGCGCCCCGTCAAACCGCCCATTCCGCTGGAATCGCACAATGGCCTGAGCAATGTGCGCGGCAGTATCGCGATGGCGCGCACCAACGACCCCAACTCGGCCACCGCCCAGTTCTTCATCAACGTGGCCGACAACATCGCGCTGGACGGCGAGCCGGACAATCCGGCCACCGGCTATGCCGTCTTCGGCCAGGTCATCGAGGGCATGGACGTGGTCGACAAGATCCGCACGACCCCGGTCGCGCCCTATCAGATGCACCAGCATCTGCCCGTCAAAGCCATCATCATCAACAAGGCTCTCATCGAGCCCGCCAAAAAATGAGCCAAGTCAAACTCACCACCAACCACGGCGACATCCTCATCGAGCTGGACGCCGAGAAGGCCCCGCTGTCGGTCGCCAACTTCCTCAGCTACGTCCGCAGCGGCCACTATGACGGCACGGTGTTCCACCGCGTCATCAAGGGCTTCATGGTCCAGGGCGGCGGCTTCGCGGTCGGCATGAACCAGAAGCCCACCGAGGCGCCGATCCAGAACGAGGCCAACAACGGCCTGAAAAACGCCCACTACACGCTGGCCATGGCGCGCACGAATGCGCCGCACTCGGCCACGGCGCAGTTCTTCATCAACACGACCAACAACGGCTTCCTGGACTTCAAGTCCGAGAGCCCGTCCGGCTGGGGCTATGCCGTCTTCGGCAAGGTCGTCGAGGGCAAGGACGTCGTCGACAAGATCGAGAAGTCCAAGACCGCCACCAAGGGCGGCCATGGCGACGTGCCCGTCGAGGACGTCATCATCGAGAAAGCCGTCGAGGTTTGATCCACACGCTGACGGCCCCGGCGCAGTGGCAGCAGGTCGACCTGCTGTCCGATCTGCACCTCGGGCCTGACACGCCGGCAACGACCGCCCGGCTTGAGCAACACCTCGCCGAGACGCCCGCGCAAGCGGTGCTGCTGCTCGGCGACATCTTCGAGGTCTGGGTCGGTGACGACGCCCGCCATGAGCCCTTCGAGGCCGGCGTCGTGCGCCTGCTGCGCGATGCGTCGCGGCGGCTGGACCTCTTCTTCATGCACGGCAACCGCGACTTCCTCGTCGGTGCGGATCTGCTTGCGGACGCCGGCATGACTGCCCTGCCCGACCCCAGCGTGCTGGACGCCTTCGGCCGGCGCTGGCTGCTCGTGCATGGCGACGCCCAATGCCTGGCCGACACGGCCTACCAGGCCTTTCGCCGCCAGGTGCGTTCGCCGCAATGGCAGGCCGAGCTGCTGGCCCAACCGCTGGCCGCTCGCCAGGCACTTGGCCGGCAGATGCGCGAAGGCAGCCGCGCCGCCCAGGCAACGCAGCTGATGGCCACCGACCTCGACGCCGAGGCCTGCCGAGCGCTGCTGCGCGAGGCGGGTGCGACGACGATGATCCACGGTCACACCCACCGCCCCGCGCTGCACAGCCTGGGTGACGGTCTGCAGCGCGTCGTGCTGTCCGACTGGGATCCCGAGGCCCTACCGCCGCGCGGCGACGTGATCCGTCTGTCGGCCGCTGGCCTGCAACGCCTGCCGCTGTGATCCTGAAAGCCTTGCGCAGTTGGCGTGAACAGCGCGCCCTCGACCGCCATGCCATCCCCGATGCGCTGTGGCAGTTGACGCTGCTGCGCTACCCCTTCCTGGCTCAGCGCAGCAAGGACGACCTCACTGAGTTGCGGCGGCTGTCCAGCCTCTTCCTGTCGACCAAGGAATTCCACGGTGTCGGCGGCTTCGAGGTCAGCGACGAGGTGGCCGTGGCCGTCGCGGCCCAGGCCTGCCTGCCGGTGCTGCGGCTGGGCCTGTCCTGGTATGACGGCTTTGTCGGCATCGTCATGCATGAGGGCGAAGTGGTCGCCCAGCGCCGCTTCGAAGACGAGGACGGCGTCGTCCACGAGTACGACGAGGAACTGGCCGGCGAGGCCATGGAAGGCGGGCCGCTGATGCTGACCTGGAATGCCATCGCCGTCAGCGACGACCCGGCCGAGTTCGGCGCTGATGCGGTCTACAACGTCGTCATCCACGAGTTCGCCCATGTCATCGACATGCGCGATGGCATGGCCGATGGGGTGCCGCCGCTCGATGCGACGGAGCGCGAACGCTGGATCACCGTCATCGACGCCGAGTGGGAGAAATTCTGCGAGCGCATCGACGCCGGCGAGGAAACCTTGATCGACCCCTATGGCGGCGAGGCCGTCGAGGAGTTCTTCGCCGTCGCGGCAGAGGCCTTCTTCGTAGCGCCGGCCGCGATGCGCGCCGAGGAGCCCGCGATGTACGAGTTGCTGGCGGGCTTCTTCCGGCAGGACCCGGCCACGGGCTGAAATGAAAAAGGGACGCCGCAGCGTCCCTTCGCGTTCAGGCCTGATGGCTCAAGCCGTCGCCGGCTCCGCCTTGGGCTTGTTGTCCTTGGCCGGCTTGGGCGGCGTGGGCTGGATGTCCAGCACCGTCTCGCCCTTGTCGTCCACATCCACGCTGAGGCGGCCACCGTCGACCAGCTTGCCGAACAGCAACTCGTCGGCCAGCGCGCGGCGGATGGTGTCCTGGATGAGGCGCTGCATCGGCCGCGCCCCCATCAGCGGATCGAAACCCTTCTTGGCGAGATGCTTGCGCAACGCGTCGGAGAAGCTGACCTCGACCTTCTTCTCCTGCAGCTGGCTTTCCAGTTGCAGCAGGAACTTGTCGACCACGCGCAGGATGATTTCCTCGTCCAGCGGGCGGAAGGACACGATGGCATCCAGGCGGTTGCGGAACTCCGGCGTGAACAGGCGCTTGATGTCGGCCATCTCGTCGCCCTGCTGGCGCGAGTTGGTGAAGCCGATGGTGGCCTTGTTCAGTGCCTCGGCGCCCGCATTCGTCGTCATGATGATGATGACGTTGCGGAAGTCGGCCTTGCGCCCGTTGTTGTCGGTCAGCGTGCCGTGGTCCATGACCTGCAGCAGCACATTGAAGACGTCCGGGTGGGCCTTCTCGATCTCGTCGAGCAGCAGCACCGCATGCGGCTTCTTGGTGACGGCCTCGGTCAGCAGGCCGCCCTGGTCGAAACCGACATAGCCCGGAGGCGCGCCGATCAGGCGGCTGACCGCATGGCGCTCCATGTATTCCGACATGTCGAAGCGGATCAGCTCGATGCCCAGGATGTAGGCGAGCTGCTTGGCCACTTCCGTCTTGCCGACGCCCGTCGGGCCGCTGAAGAGGAATGACCCGACCGGCTTGTCCGGCCGGCCCAGGCCCGAACGCGCCATCTTGATGGCGGCGGCCAGCGCGTCGACGGCCGGGTCCTGGCCGAACACGACGCTCTTCAGGTCGCGGTCCAGCGTCTTGAGCTTGCTGCGGTCGTCGCTGTTGACCGATGCGGGCGGGATGCGCGCGATCTTGGCGACGATGTCCTCGACCTCGGTGCGGGTGATGGYCTTCTTCTGCTTGCTCTTGGGCAGGATGCGCTGGGCGGCACCGGCCTCGTCGATGACGTCGATGGCCTTGTCGGGCAGGTGGCGGTCGTTGATGTACTTGGCCGACAGCTCAGCGGCCGCCTGCAGCGCGCCCAGGGCGTACTTGACCGAGTGGTGCTCCTCGAAGCGGCTCTTCAGCCCCTTCAGGATCTCGATGGTCTGCTCGACCGAGGGCTCGGGCACGTCGATCTTCTGGAAGCGGCGGCTCAGTGCAGCGTCCTTCTCGAAGATGCCGCGGTATTCGGTGAAGGTGGTCGCACCAATGCACTTCATCGCCCCCGAGCTGAGGGCGGGCTTGAGCAGGTTGCTCGCGTCCAGCGTGCCGCCCGACGCCGCACCGGCGCCGATCAGCGTGTGGATCTCGTCGATGAACAGCACGGCATTGGGCTGGTCCTTCAGCGCCTTCAGCACCGCCTTCAGGCGCTGCTCGAAGTCACCCCGGTACTTGGTGCCAGCCAGCAGCGCGCCCATGTCCAGCGAATAAACGACGCTGTCCGCCAGCACTTCGGGCACTTCGCCCTCGGTGATGCGCCAGGCCAAGCCTTCCGCGATGGCGGTCTTGCCGACGCCAGCCTCGCCCACCAGCAACGGGTTGTTCTTGCGCCGGCGGCACAGCACCTGCACGACGCGCTCGACCTCGGCCTCGCGACCGATCAGCGGATCGATCTTGCCGTCCTTGGCGAGCTGGTTGAGGTTCTGCGTGAACTGCTCCAGCGGCGACGCCTTGGCGCTGCCGCCCTCGCCTTCCTCGCGCTCGCCCTCCTGGCCACCGGGCGCCTGGCCCTCGGGGTTCTTGGGCGGCTCGGGGTCGGTCTTCTTGATGCCGTGGGCAATGAAGTTGACGACGTCCAGGCGCGTGACACCCTGCTGGTGCAGGTAGTAGACGGCGTGCGAATCCTTCTCGCCGAAGATCGCCACCAGCACGTTCGCGCCGGTCACTTCCTTCTTGCCGCTGCCGGTGCTCTGCACATGCATGATGGCGCGCTGGATGACGCGCTGAAAGCCCAGCGTGGGCTGGGTGTCCACCTCGTCGCTGCCGCCCACCATGGGCGTGTTTTCCTTGATGAACTGCGTCAGGCTCTTGCGCAGGTCGTCCAGGTTGGCGGCGCAGGCGCGCAGCACCTCGGCCGCGCTGGGATTGTCCAGCAGCGCGAGCAGCAAGTGCTCGACGGTGATGAATTCGTGCCGCTGCTGGCGTGCTTCGACAAACGCCATGTGCAAACTGACTTCAAGCTCTTGCGCAATCATGCGGCCTCCATAATGCACTGCAGGGGGTGGCCGGCACGCCGTGAGGCGGCCAGAACCAGCTCCACCTTGGTCGCGGCGACGTCTTTGGTGAACACACCGCAGACCCCGCGACCCTCATGGTGGATTTTGAGCATGATCTGCGTCGCCGTATCGAGGTCATGCCGGAAAAATTCCTGCAGAACCATGACTACAAACTCCATTGGCGTGAAATCGTCGTTCAGCAGCAGAACCTGGTAGAGCCGGGGGGGCTCGGTTTTCTGCGTCTGGCGCTCGACGACGACCGCCCCGTCGCCTTCGTCCTTGCCCGGCTTCAGAGGAGGCACGGGCGGGGGCGGAGTCGACTGGTTTCGCGGTAAAGAAACGGGGAGCACAGGCATGTCGGGATTCTATCGACGGGGGTATTCCTCGCGCCGACCGCGGGCAAGTGGCGACACCCCCCGAAATTGCAAGTAGCTTCGGGTCAACCCGGCCGGGAAGGTCCCGAATTGACGCTTTTTATTGCGCTACCAGAATGCGTCCGCCTCCGTCGAGAGGTGCCACAGAGAATGGAGACAAGATGATGGCGCTGGGCAAAGTCAAGTGGTTCAACGATGCCAAGGGCTTCGGATTCATCGAGCCGGAGGCGGGCGGGGATGACGTCTTCGCCCATTTTTCAGCGATCCAGATGGAAGGCTTCCGGACGCTGAAACAGGGCAGCCAGGTGCAGTTCGACCTGGTGCAGGGTCCCAAAGGCCAGCTCGCCCAGAACATCACGCCCATGGAAGCCGCTGCCCTCGCCGCCGAGCAGCAGCAACAGCAACTGGCGTCCTGAACTGAGCTCGCCCATCAAAAGCCCCGTGGACTGACGCCACGGGGCTTTTGCATTGGCGGGCCCGCTCGACCGGCAAGCGCCCCGGCTTGCTAGAGTTACGTGTTGCGCGCACCGCCCAGGCGCTGCCCGCAACAGGATTGCCCATCTACCGGAACACGCTCATGACCGCCGAAAAGACCCAGATTGTTTACACGTTGACCGACGAAGCCCCCCGCTTGGCCACTGCATCGCTGCTTCCGGTCGTGCAGGCCTTTGCGGCGGCGGCGGACATCGACGTCGTCACCAGCGACATCTCGGTGGCCGGCCGCGTCCTCGGCCAGTTCCCTGAACTGCTGACGCCGGAGCAGCGCGCCCCCGACAACCTGGCCGCACTGGGCAAGCTGACGCTCAAGCCCCAGGCCAACATCATCAAGCTGCCCAATATCAGCGCCTCGGTGTCCCAGTTGAAGGCCGCCATCAAGGAACTGCAGGGCAAGGGCTATGCGATCCCGGACTACCCCGAGAAGCCGGAGACCGACGAGCAGAAGGACATCCGCGCCCGCTACAACAAGTGCATCGGCTCGGCCGTGAACCCGGTGCTGCGTGAAGGCAACTCCGACCGCCGCGCGCCCAAGGCCGTCAAGGAATACGCCCGCAAGAACCCGCACCGCATGGACGACTGGAGCCAGGCCTCGCGCTCCCACGTCTCGCACATGCACGACGGCGACTTCTATCACGGCGAAAAGTCCATGACGCTGGACCGCGCCCGCGACGTCAAGATGGAGCTCCTCACCAAGAGCGGCAAGACCATCGTGCTGAAGCAGAAGGTCGCGCTGCTGGACCGCGAGGTGGTGGACTCGATGTTCATGAGCAAGAAGGCCCTGCTGGCCTTCTATGAAAAGGAGATCGAGGACGCGCGCAAGACCGGCGTGATGTTCTCCCTGCACGTGAAGGCCACCATGATGAAGGTGTCCCACCCCATCGTGTTCGGCCACTGCGTGCGCATCTTCTACCGCGAGGCCTTCGAGAAGCACGCCAAGCTGTTCGACGAGCTGGGCGTCAACGTCAACAACGGCATGGTGGACCTGTACACCAAGATCGCCACGCTGCCGCAGAGCACGCAGGACGAGATCAAGCGCGACCTGCATGCCTGCCACGAACACCGCCCCGAGCTGGCCATGGTCGATTCGGCCAAGGGCATCACCAACTTCCATTCACCCAACGACGTCATCGTCGACGCCTCCATGCCGGCCATGATCCGCAGCGGCGGCAAGATGTACGGTGCCGACGGCCGCCTGAAGGACGTCAAGGCCGTGATGCCGGAGTCGACCTTCGCCCGCATCTACCAGGAGATCATCAACTTCTGCAAATGGCATGGCGCCTTCGACCCGCGCACCATGGGCACCGTGCCCAACGTCGGCCTGATGGCCCAGCAGGCCGAGGAATACGGCTCGCACGACAAGACCTTCGAGATTCCCGAAGACGGCGTCGCCAACATCACCGACCTCGCCACCGGCGAAGTGCTGATGAGCGAGGACGTCGAGCAGGGCGACATCTGGCGCATGTGCCAGTGCAAGGACGCCGCCATCCGCGACTGGGTGAAGCTGGCCGTCACGCGCGCCCGCAACTCCGGCATGCCGGTGGTGTTCTGGCTGGACCAGTACCGCCCGCACGAGGCGCAGCTGATCACCAAGGTCAAGATGTATCTGCACGAGCACAACACCTCGGGCCTGGACATCCAGATCATGAGCCAGGTGCGCGCGATGCGTTACACGCTGGAGCGCGTCATCCGCGGCCTGGACACCATCAGCGCCACCGGCAACATCCTGCGCGACTACCTGACCGACCTCTTCCCCATCATGGAGCTGGGCACCTCGGCCAAGATGCTGTCCATCGTGCCGCTGATGGCTGGTGGCGGCATGTACGAGACCGGCGCCGGCGGCTCGGCCCCCAAGCATGTCCAGCAGCTGGTGGAGGAAAACCACCTGCGCTGGGATTCGCTCGGTGAGTTCCTGGCACTGGCGGTGAGCCTGGAAGACGTCGGCATCAAGACCAAGAACGCCAAGGCCAAGGTGCTGGCCAAGGCGCTGGATGCCGCCACCGGCAAGCTGCTGGACAACGGCAAGGGCCCGAGCCCCAAGACGGGCGAACTCGACAACCGCGGCAGCCATTTCTACCTGACGCTGTACTGGGCCCAGGCCCTGGCCGAGCAGACGGAGGACGCCGAACTGGCCGCCCATTTCAAGCCCCTGGCCGAGACGCTGACCGCCAACGAAGCCAAGATCGCCGACGAACTGAAAGCCGTCCAGGGCCAGCCGACGGACATCGGCGGCTACTTCCTGCCGGACACGGCCAAGCTGGACAAGGTCATGCGCCCCAGCGCCACGTTCAATGCGGCGCTGGCGTCGCTGGCCGGCTGATGCAGCGCTGCTGAAGCGAAAGGGCGCCGGTGGCGCCCTTTTTTGCTTTTAGCAGCTGCGTTGCGTTTTCACGCTCAGGTGAAGTCCGTAATGCAACAGCAAGCCAACGGGCTGATTTATTCCATACAGTCTGATACCAGGCGTTGACCTTATGCAATGCCTGCTAACGGATGGCTCGTGAAGCACCACGAGCCCTCCCAAAACCCCGGCCCGACGCCGGGGTTTTCCTTTTTGGGGCCGCTGCGGGCAACAAAAAGCCCCGCGCTCCTGCGAGGCGGGGCTGGCAAGCCGGAACCGGGCCGGGCCCCGCCGCGTCACTGCATCTGGTCGATCATGACCTGACCGAAGCCCGAGCACGACACCTGCGTCGCGCCGTCCATCAGGCGGGCGAAGTCATAGGTCACCTTCTTGCTCAGCACGGCCTTTTCCATGGCGCTGATGATGAGGTCGGCAGCCGCCGTCCAGCCCATGTGGCGCAGCATCATCTCGGCGGACAGGATCTCCGAGCCCGGGTTCACATAGTCCTTGCCGGCGTACTTGGGCGCCGTGCCGTGGGTGGCCTCGAACATCGCGATGGAGTCGCTCATGTTGGCGCCCGGCGCGATGCCGATGCCGCCGACCTGGGCGGCCAACGCGTCGGAGATGTAGTCGCCGTTCAGGTTCAGCGTCGCGATGACGCTGTACTCGGCCGGGCGCAGGATGATCTGCTGCAGGAAGGCGTCGGCGATGCTGTCCTTGATGGTGATGTCCTTCCCCGTCTTCGGGTTCTTGAACTTGCACCACGGGCCGCCATCGATGGGCTGGGCGCCGAATTCCTTCTGCGCCAGCGCATAGGCCCAGTCACGGAAGCCACCCTCGGTGAACTTCATGATGTTGCCCTTGTGCACGATGGTCACGCTGGGCTTGTTGTTGTCGATGGCGTACTGGATGGCCTTGCGCACCAGGCGCTCGGTGCCTTCACGGCTGACCGGCTTGATGCCGATGCCCGAGGTGTTCGGGAAGCGGATCTTCTTGACGCCCATTTCGTCCTGCAGGAACTTGATGAGCTTCTTCGCCTTGTCGCTCTCGGCCTCGTACTCGATGCCGGCGTAGATGTCCTCCGAGTTCTCGCGGAAGATGACCATGTCGACCTTGTGGGGCTCCTTCACGGGGCTGGGCACGCCGTCGAAGTACTGCACCGGGCGCAGGCAGACGTAGAGGTCCAGCTCCTGGCGCAGCGTGACGTTCAGCGAGCGGATGCCGCCGCCCACGGGCGTGGTCAGCGGCCCCTTGATGGAGACGACATAGTCCCTCACGGCCTGCAGCGTCTCGTCAGGCAGCCACACATCGGGGCCATAGACCCGGGTGCTCTTCTCGCCGGCGTAGACCTCCATCCAGTGGATCTTCTTGCTGCCGCCATAGGCCTTGGCCACGGCCGCGTCCACCACCTTGAGCATGACGGGCGTGATGTCCAGGCCGGTGCCGTCGCCTTCGATGTAGGGAATGATGGGATGGTCGGGCACGTTCAGGGAGAAGTCGGCATTGACCGTGATCTTCTGGCCGCCTTCCGGCACCTTGATGTGTTGGGACATGAATGGGGGCTCCGCGACAGGACGAGTGAAATCGAAACCCGGCGAGTTTATGGCCGGCTCAGCAGGCCAGCAGCTGCCGCTGCCACACCCCATGCAGCAAACCCCATGCGGCACCGGCGGCCAACGCCAGCCCGGCCATTCGCAGTGCCAGCACCTCGCCGCCCGCGCCGCGCCGCAGCAGCCGCGCGCGCCACAGCGGCGCGATGACGAGGCCCGGCGT